>JAIOJM010000164.1 GCA_019911785.1 Sulfuricella sp.
GAGGGCGAGCACCACCAGCGCCGAACCCACGTAACCGACGATCATGAACGGCACGAGAAAGGAGGTGAAGCGCCCGATCGAGCGGATGCCGCCCAGGATCACCAGGGCCGTCAGCACCATCAGCACGACGCCGGTGACCCAAGGCTCGATGTGAAAGGTGGCTTCGAAGATCTTGGCGGTGGCATTGGCCTGCGTCATGTTGCCGATGCCGAAGGTGGCGAGTGCGGTAAACAGGGCGAACAGCCAGCCCAGCCACGGCAGGCCGGCGCCCTTGGCGAGGTAATACATGGGCCCGCCGCGCATGCCGTGCTCTCCCTTTTCGCGGTATTTGACCGCCAACACCGCCTCGGAATACTTGGTCACCATCCCGACCAGGCCGGTCATCCACATCCAGAACACCGCGCCGGGGCCACCCAGCGTGATCGCGGTGGCGACGCCGACGATGTTGCCGATGCCGACCGTGGCCGCCAGCGCCGTCATCAGCGCGGCGAAATGGCTGATGTCGCCGGCGTGACCGTGATCCTTGTGAAAAACCAGGCGGAAAGCCAGCGGCAGCGCCCGAAACTGCAAGCCCTTCAGCAGCACGGTCAGATAAAGGCCGGTACCCACCAGCAGGGTCAGCATGGGCGGCCCCCACACCCAGCCGGACAGTGTCGCGATCAGCGCTTCGATAGTTTGCATGTTGTTTTCCCCCTGACCGCCATGGCGGCTTGTTTTTATGGTAATTCTGCGGATTATAACCAGAAATTATCCGGTTAATGGAATGGCAGTCTGCTTGTTTTATCTAAAAAGGCGATTAACCACGAATGACACGAATGAAACACGAATGTTCACGAATCGTCTCGTGCCAGCCAGCCATGCCCCAAATCCATTCGTGCCAATTCGTGAACATTCGTGTCATTCGTGGTTAAAAGATTTTTCTGGGTCTATGCAAGCCAGTCTTTCGCCACCAGAAACTCGCGGTACAGCCGCTCCTCCTCCGAGCCCTTTTCCGGCAGCCAGTCGTAGCGCCATTTGACGATGGGCGGCAGCGACATCAGGATGGACTCGGTGCGCCCCCCCGATTGCAGGCCGAACAGGGTGCCGCGGTCCCAGACCAGGTTGAATTCGACATAACGGCCGCGGCGATAGGCCTGGAAGTCCCGCTCGCGTTCGCCGTAGGGTGTGGCGCTGCGGCGCTGCATTATGGGCAGGTAGGCGGCGAGGAAGTGCTCGCCGACGCTTTGTATCAGGCTGAAGCTGAAATCGAAATCACGCTCATGGAAGTCGTCGAAGAAGATTCCGCCGATGCCGCGCGGCTCGTTGCGGTGCTTGAGGTAAAAGTACTCGTCGCACCATTGCTTGAAGCGGGGATGATATTCCGCGCCGAACGGTGCCAGCGCATCACGGCAGGTGCGGTGGAAATGCACAGTGTCCTCGGTGAAGCCGTAATAAGGCGTCAGGTCCATGCCGCCGCCGAACCACCACACCGGCTCAGCGCCGGACGGTTGCGCGCAGAAGAAGCGCACGTTGAAATGGGTGGTGGGGATGTAAGGATTGCGCGGATGCAGCACCAGCGACAGACCCATTGCTTCGAAGCCGCATCCGGCCAGCTCGGGGCGTTTGGCGGTGGCGCTGGCGGGCAGCTTCTGCCCGCGCACGTGGGAGAAATTGACTCCGCCACGCTCGAACACCTTGCCCTCCTCGATCACGCAGCTCAAGCCTTCCCCGCCTTCCGGGCGCTGCCAGGCGTCGCGCAGGAAGGCGTGGCCATCGGTCTGCTCCAGCAGGGTGACGATGCGCTCCTGCAAATCGGTGAGATAGGCTTTGACGGCGTCGCGGTCCATGTTCATGGGCGGATGATCCTGCCGGTAAGCAGGTGCTGGATAGTGGAGGGGGTTTTACGGGCGCCGACCTTGCCCGGCAGTACCAGAACATTTTGGCCGAAGGCTTTGACGCAGGCAGAGTGGGTTTTTAACGGCTTCAACCCGGCGCGGTTGGCGCTGGTCGAAACCAGGGCCGTGCCGAGTGCCCGGCACAGTTCGGCGGCATCGGGGTGTGCGGTCACTCTCACGGCAATGCTTTCATGCCGGCCGCGCAGCCAGTGCGGCGTGTGGCGGGAAGCGGGCATCAGCCAGGTATGCGGCCCCGGCCAGGTCTGGTCGAGTTGTTTCGTTTGCTCGTCCGTGGGCGGCAGCACGTAGCGCCGCAGGCGGCTGAAGCGGTCGGCGATCAGGATCAGGCCCTTGGACTGCGGCCGGCCTTTCAGTTTGAGCAGGCGGCGCACGGCGCGGGCGTTGCGCGGGTCGCAGCCCAGGCCATAGCAGGATTCGGTCGCATAGGCGATGATTCCGCCACCTTTAAGGTGCGCGCGCACTTTCCGGATCAGGGCGGCGGAATAAGGCATTAGTCCGTTTCTCGATGAAGAGATGATTTTGTAGGAGCGCCGCCTCGGCGCGATTTGCGGCGGAAAATCGCGGCGAGGGCGCCGTTCCTACAGCGAGGCTTGCAGCTCCCGGTTCCTGGCGGCGATTTGCTCGGCGGTGCGGGCGCGGTCGTCTTTCAGGCGCTGCGCCAGGCCGCTGTCCTGCAGCGCCAGGATCTGGATGGCGAGGTAGGCGGCATTCTTGGCGCCGGCCTTGCCGATGGCCACCGAGGCTACCGGTATGCCGCCCGGCATCTGCACGGTGGAGAGCAGTGCGTCGAAACCGTTGAGAGGCCCGCCTTCCATCGGCACGCCGATGACCGGCCGGATGGAGTGAGCGGCCACTGCGCCCGCCAGATGTGCGGCCAAGCCGGCTGCGGCGATGAACACGGCACAGCCGCGCTGATCGGCATCAGTGACGTAGGCCGCAGTCGCGGCCGGGGTGCGGTGAGCGGAGGAAATCCTGACTTCGTAGGGCACGCCAAAAGAGGTCAGGGTCTCGAGCGTGGATTTCATCACGGGCAGGTCGGAATCAGAGCCCATCAGGACGGCAACAAACGGCGTGGTCATGGAGTTTCCTCTAATGTTTGGGTTTAATCGCCCGATAGCCGATGTCGTGCCGCATCTGGCAGCCGTCAAACTTGATCAGGTCGGCGATTTCGTAAGCACGCCGCTGCGCCAGCTGCACCTTGTCGCCCAGGGCGGTGACGCACAGCACGCGGCCGCCGCTGGTGACGACCTTGCCGTCCTTCATGACGGTGCCGGCATGGAACACGTGATAGTCGCGCGGGGTTTCTTCCAGCAGGTCGGTGAGCGGCGGCAGGCCATTGATGACATCGCCCTTGCGCGGGTCGTCGGGGTAGCCGGCGGCGGCGAGCACCACGCCCAGCGCGGCACGGCGGTCCCATTCCGCTTCGACCTTGTCGAGCGTGCCGTTGACGGCGTGTTCCACCAGGGTAAGCAAATCGCTCTTCAGGCGCAGCATGATAGGCTGGGTTTCCGGGTCGCCCATGCGGCAATTGAATTCCAGTACCTTGAGATTGCCGTCAGCGTCTATCATCAGGCCGGCGTAGAGAAAACCGGTGAACAGTTCGCCTTCCTGCGCCATGCCCTGCATCACCGGGTCGATCACCTCGCGCATCACGCGCGCGTGCATTGCCGGGGTGACCACCGGGGCCGGCGAATAGGCGCCCATGCCGCCGGTGTTGGGGCCCTGGTCCCCGTCCAGCAGGCGCTTGTGGTCCTGGCTGGTGGCGAGCGGCAGCACGTGCTTGCCGTCGGCCATGACGATGAAGCTGGCTTCCTCGCCGAGCAGGCATTCCTCGATCACCACCCGGGCGCCGGCGCTGCCAAGTTTGTTGCCTTCCAGCATCATGTCCACGGCGGCGTGCGCTTCGTTCAGGTCCTGAGCCACTACCACGCCCTTGCCCGCCGCCAGTCCGTCGGCCTTGATCACGATGGGGGCGCCCTGCCGGTCGATATAGGCGTGGGCCTGGGCGGCATCGGTGAAGGTGGCGTAAGCCGCGGTGGGGATGCCGTGGCGCACCATGAAGGCCTTGGCGAAATCCTTGGAGCTTTCCAGCTGCGCCGCGAATTGGGTCGGGCCGAAGATTTTCAGCCCCTCGGCACGGAAGACGTCGACGATGCCG
Source organism: Sulfuricella sp. (assembly GCA_019911785.1). The sequence goes on from JAIOJM010000164.1 coordinate 4,054, forward strand.
GCGGCCAGCGGTGCTTCCGGGCCGACCACGGTAAAGGCGACCTTTTCCTGTTTGGCGAATTCAAGCAGCTCGGGAATCGCGGTGATGGCGACGTTGGTCAGGTCCGGCTCGAGTTCGGTGCCGGCGTTGCCGGGCGCGACGAAGATCCTGGTCGAGCGCTGGCTCTGCGCCAGTTTCCAGGCCAGTGCGTGCTCACGTCCGCCGCTGCCGATAACTAAAATTTTCATAATGATGTCTTCAACTTTGAAGAGAAAACCGATTTAACCGCAAAGGACGCAAAGTATCGCAAAGGTTTTCAGGTTTCCTTTGCATACCTTGGCGTCCTTTGCGGTGAAGAATCAATGCCGGAAATGCCGCATCCCGGTGAACACCATCGCCATGCCGTGCTCGTCCGCTGCGGCGATCACCTCCTCGTCGCGCATCGAGCCGCCGGGCTGGATCACGGCGACGATGCCGGACTGGGCGGCGGAATCGATGCCGTCGCGGAACGGGAAGAACGCGTCCGAGGCCATCACCGAACCGCTGACCTGCAAGCCGGCGTGCTCGGCCTTGATGGCGGCGATGCGCGCGGAATTGATCCGGCTCATCTGGCCGGCGCCGACGCCGATGGTCATTTTGCCCTTGGCATAGACGATCGCATTGGATTTGACGAACTTGGCCACGCGCCAGGCAAACAGCAGGTCGGCCATTTCGGCTTCGGTCGGGGCGCGTTTCGTGACCACCCTGAGTTCATTGTAGAGCGCCAGGTCGGCATCCTGCACCAGCAGGCCGCCGGTGACGCGCTTGAAATCCAGGCGCTGGGCTGGCTCTTTCGACCACTGGCCGCATTCCAGCAGGCGCACGTTCTTTTTTGCCGCCACGATTTCGCTGGCCGCTGCCGAAACCCTGGGGGCGATGATGACTTCGACGAACTGCCGCTCGACGATGGCCTGCGCGGTTGCGGCATCCAGTTCGCCGTTGACGGCGATGATGCCGCCGAAGGCGGATTCGGGGTCGGTCTTGTAGGCGCGGTCGTAGGCTTCGAGCAGGTTGGCGCCGTAGGCCACGCCGCAGGGATTGGCGTGCTTGACGATGACGCAGGCTGGCGCCGCGTCGAACTGCTTCACGCATTCCAGTGCGGCATCGGCATCGCCGATGTTGTTGTAGGACAGCTCCTTGCCCTGCAGCTGGCGGGCGGTGGCGATGCTCGCCTCCTTCTCGCCGGCGGCGACGTAGAATGCGGCCTGCTGGTGCGGGTTCTCGCCGTAGCGCATGGCCTGGGCCTTGGCGAACTGGAAGTTGAGCCGTTCCGGGAACTGCTGCTTGCTGCCGTCCGGGGCGATGGCGGTCAAATAGTTGCTGATCGCGCCGTCGTACTCGGCGGTGTGGGAGAAAGCCTTCACCGCCAGCCTGAATTTGGTTTCGCTGCTGAGCGCCCCGCCATTGGCCTGCAGCTCGGCTGCCAGCGCGGCGTAGTCGGCCGGGTCGGTCACCACCGCCACGTCGCGGTGGTTTTTGGCGGCAGCACGCACCATGGTCGGGCCGCCGATGTCGATGTTCTCGATCGCGTCTTCCAGCGAGCAGTCGGGCTTGGCGATGGTGGCGCGGAACGGGTAGAGGTTCACGACCACCAGGTCGATCGGCGGGATGCCGGCAGCGGCCGCAGCCGACACATGGGCCGGCAGGTCGCGGCGGAACAGGATGCCGCCATGCACTTTCGGATGCAGGGTCTTGACCCGGCCGTCGAGCATTTCCGGGAAGCCGGTGTAGTCGCCGACTTCGGTCACCGCCACACCGGCGTCAGCGAGCATTTTCGCGGTGCCGCCGGTGGACAGGATTTCCACGCCGAACTGGCTTAGCGACTTGGCAAATTCGAGTACGCCGGTTTTGTCGGAAACGCTGATGAGGGCGCGGCTGATTTTGGTCATTTTTTGGTTTTTCCTAAAAGCGGTTTAGCCACGGATTAACACGGATTTACACAGATAACGGATCAAAAGCGGGTGAAACTCGCAGGGTGAATTTCAAAGAAATCTGTGTACATCCGTGTTAATCCGTGGCTGGTTTTTTTACTTGATGCCGTGGGTTTTCATTTTCTTGCGCAGGGTGTTGCGATTCAGGCCGAGGATTTCGGCGGCGCGGGTCTGGTTGCCTTGGGCGTGGTCGAGGATGACCTCCAGGAGCGGCTTTTCCACGCATCCGACCACCATTTCATAGATGGCGCTGGGCTTTTCCCCGTCCAGATCCTTGAAGTAGCCGTCCAAGGCCTTGCGCACGCAGGCTGAAATTTCGTTATCGTTGATCATGCTGCCATCTCGTTTTCCATCATGTAAGTATGTGCTGTCGACTCGGCAAAGAAGCGCTCGACTGAGTCGATCTGCTCGCGGGTGGATTGCAACTGGTTCATGGCATGGCGGAACCCGGCGGAACCCGGCAGGCCCCGGGTGTACCAGGCAATGTGCTTGCGCGCCATGCGCACGCCGGTGTGTTCGCCGTAGAAGGCGTAAAGCTCGTGCAGGTGGCTGTTCAGCAGGCCGTGGGTCTCGGCCACATCGGGGTGCGGCAGCAACTCGCCGGTTTTCAGGTAATGGGCGATGTCGCGGAAGATCCACGGCCGTCCCTGGGCCGCGCGGCCGATCATGACGGCGTCGGCCCGGGTGTAATCGAGCACGAATTTGGCTTTTTGCGGGGTGGTGATATCGCCGTTGGCGATCACCGGAATATGGATTTCAGCCTTGACCGCGGCGATGGTGTCGTACTCGGCGTCGCCGCTGTAGCCGCAGGCGCGGGTGCGGCCATGGATGGCCAGCGCCTGAATGCCGGAGGCCTCGGCGATGCGTGCCACGCTGACCGCGTTGCGGTTGTTCCTGTCCCAGCCGGTGCGGATCTTCAGGGTCACCGGCACATCCACCGCATTGACCACCGCTTCCAGGATGCGCGCCACCAGCGGCTCGTTTTGCAGCAGCGCGGAGCCGGCCATGACGTTGCAGATTTTCTTCGCCGGGCAGCCCATGTTGATGTCGATGATCTGGGCGCCGCGATCCGCATTGTATTTCGCCGCTTCCGCCAGCATCGCCGGATCGGCGCCGACGATCTGTACCGAAACCGGCTCGGATTCCCCCACGTTGTCGGCTCGGCGCTTGGTCTTCTCGCTGCCGTAGAGCAGGGAATTGGAGGCGACCATCTCCGAAACGGCAAGTCCCGCGCCGAAGCTGCGGCACAGCTTGCGGAAAGGACGGTCAGTCACCCCTGCCATGGGGGCAACGACCAGATTGCTATTCAGGAAATAGGGGCCGATTTTCATTGCTTGTTTTTTGAGCGGGAAGGGCGGTATTGTAATCCCAAACAGGGTGCCGGGAAAGGGATTGGCTCAAGGAAAACCACAGGAAGCGATTCGCTTATTTGGGGTGAAGGGTGAAGGTCAGCCAGAGCATGGGCGAAGTCCGGTTGGCTGCAGCGCTGCCATGCAGAACCTGCTCGGAGCGGTCGGCGATTTCCTGGTGGCGGCCGCCGAGGTTGGTGGCGCTGAGGGCGATTTCCAGCGGGGTGCCCCCGGCCTTGATATGGTGGGCAAGGCGCGCGTCCAGCGTGGTGTAGGGGCTGGAAGTGTACTGGTAGTCCGACACAAAGCCGCTGCCGCCGGCCAGCGGACCCATCCGCAGCAGGGTCAGGGTGCTGGCCCAGCGGCTGCTCCAGTCCTGGATCCAGCTCAGGCTGGCGGTATACGGGGCGGTCAGCCGGGTCACGGCGCTGTCGCTGCTGTGGCGTCCGATCAGGCTGTGATTGAACAGCAGCCGGGTGCCGGCAGCCGGTCGGCTGTCGATCTGGTATTCCAGCCCGCGCAGGGTAACTGGGGCGGCCAGGTTCTCGTAGCGCGCCGAGGGCAGGTCGCCGGCCAGTAGCGGCGCGACATATTCGGGGTGGGAGACGCGGGTGATGTAATTTTCGATGCGCTCGTTGAACAGGCGCAGGTCCAGCCGCGTATTCCAGGGCTGGAACCGGCCGAGGTAGCCGATTTCCAGGCTGTCCATGCGGGTTGCCTGCAGGTCCGGATTGGGCAGGTAGGGCTGGACCAGCAGGGTGCCCTGGTAGATGGCGCGCACATCGCCGTTGCGCTCGAATAGATCGGGCTGACGCCAGGCGCGGGCGTAGCCGAAGCGCAGCGTATCCTGCGGGCCGAGCTGCCAGTTGGCGAACAGGCGCGGCGAGAAGTGCGGGCTGTCGCCGCCGAATTTTTCCGCCAGCAGGCTGGCATTGAGCATCCAGTCCGGCCGGAAGCGCCAGTCCAGCTGGCCGAACAGGCGGGCCATGTCGGATTGCTGGTGCGCGGCGCCGTAGTACAGGAAAGGCGAGTCGATCTGGTCGTGGCGCAGTTCCAGCCCCCACAGCGAGCCCAGCGACTCCGTCAGCGCCTGGCGATGCTGCAGTTCCAGGTTGTCGCGCACGCTGCTGCGGTTGCGGTCGAGAGGCACGCTGGCGGTGATCGGTCCGGGCAGCGTGGCGGAGGCCATCCATTCCTCGGTGGCCCGGTCCTGGTTGCGGTAGTAGTGCAGCAGCCATTCCTCGTCGGGCCTGGGAGTATGCCGCCACTGCAGGTGCAGGGTGGCGTTGAGGCTGTCCGAGCCGCGTTCGGCATTGTTGCCGTAGATGGAATCCGGGTAGCCCAGCTCGCGCGCACCGCTGTTGGCGGCCAGCCGGAACATCAGCTCGTCGTTGTCGCTGATCCGCAGGTCCGTGCGCAGGGAGGCGATTTTGAAGGTCTGCCCGTCGTGCAGTCCGGCAAAGCCGTCATCCTGCCTGACCCCGGCATTCAGGCGCAGGCTGCCCTGCTCGGCGGCGCCGCCCAGCTCCAGGCTCAGGTCGCGGATTCCGGCGTTGCCGATGCCGGCGGCCGCTTTCATGCCGGGAGCGTCGGCGCTGTGGCGGGTGATGATGTTGATCACGCCGAGGAAGGCATTGGCGCCGTAGGCCACCGAATGGGTGCCGCGCACGACCTCGATGCGCTCGATTTCGTCGATGCTGACCGGCAGGCCGGCCCAGTCCACCCCGCCGAAGCTGCTGGGCGAGTAAACCGAACGGCCGTCCACCAGCACCTGCATCCAGGACGGGAAGTCGTTGCCCATGCCGTGGTAGGAAACCCACTGCGAGCCACCCCGTTCCTGGCCGATCTGCATGCCGGGCACCAGCCGCAGCAGTCGGGCGAGGTCGCGGTAGCCGGTGGCCTTGATCAGTTCGCGGTCGATGACGGTCACCGCGGCGGGCGCTTCGTTCTGGGGCTGGGGCAGGCGGGAGGGGGTCAGAACCAGGGGCATCTCCGACAGGAATACCTGCTCCGGGGCGGCAGCCTGTGGTTCGGAGGCGGAAGCCGCAGCGCTCAGCAGCAGGCAGAAAACCGCCCCGGCCGAGGAAAGGCGCTCCTGGTATTTGGAGTTTGAAGGCATACCCGTTTGTTTTGGCTGGGGCGAACGGTTCAGGTCCGCCATGGGAGACCAAAGCCCCGTCCCAAATTATTCCCGGTTTCCCTGTGGATAGGATATTGTAATCGGACGAATCAATAATACATATCTAAAAGTAAGCTTCAAGACATTCTTCAACTTTTGAGAGTGACATGTACGAGACAGCGGGCATTGCCCTGGCAACTTTCTTTGCAACGGTCGCTCCGATCGATGTGGCAGCGATGTTCGCCGCCTTGACGGCAACGGCAAGCCCTTCGGAGCGGCGTTCCATCGCGATCCGCGGGATCGTGATCGCCACGGTGATCCTGCTGGTTTTTGCGCTGCTCGGCAAGTTTCTGCTGGCCAGCCTGGGTATTTCTCTGGCGGCGCTGAGGACGGCTGGCGGGGTATTGCTGCTGCTGATCAGCATCGACATGGTGTTTGCCCGCTCCTCGGGCGCCACCTCGACGACGGATGAGGAGGATAGAGAGGCCGAACACAAGCATGACATCGCCGTGTTCCCGCTTGCCACTCCCCTGATTGCCGGGCCTGGCGCCATCGGGGCGGCCATCCTGCTGATGGCGAATGCCGAAGGACAGCTCACGCATCAGCTGGTCGTCCTGGCTGCCCTCCTCGTCATCATGCTGGCCACCTTCGTTGCCATGCTGACCGCCAGCCAGATCCACCGCTTCCTTGGCGTGACGGGCACGCAGGTGATCAACCGGATTTTCGGCATCCTGCTGTCCGCCCTGGCGGTACAGTTCATGTTCGACGGGATTGCGCAGAGCGGGCTGCTCGGCAAGTAAGATCAAATCCTGCGGCATGGTTCCCTGTCGAGGTCAGTGCGCCTGCTCCCAGTTCGGCCCCACCCCCACATCCACTTCCAGCGGCACGGCCAGCCTGGCCACTCCGCACATCAGCTCGGGCAGCTCGCGCTGGACGGTTTCCAGTTCGGCATCGGGCACTTCCAGCACCAGTTCGTCATGCACCTGCATGATGATCAGGCTGTGCATGCGGTTCTGTTCCAGCCAGCCCTGCACCGCGATCATGGCGAGCTTGATCAGGTCGGCGGCGGTGCCCTGCATCGGCGCGTTGATCGCGGCGCGCTCGGCGGCCTGGCGGCGCATGCCGTTGGCGCCGCCGATTTCCGGCAGCCATAGCCTGCGGCCGAACACGGTTTCGACGTAGCCCTGCGCCTTGGCGGCTACACGGGTGCGCTCCATGTACCGGGCCACGCCGGGATAGCGGGCGAAGTAGCGTTCCATGTAAGACTGGGCGGCGCTGCGCTCGATGCCGAGCTGCGAGGCCAGGCCGAACGAGGACATGCCGTAGATCAGCCCGAAGTTGATCACCTTGGCGTAGCGGCGCTGCTCGCTGCTGACTTCCTGCGGCGTCACGCCGAAGACTTCCGAGGCGGTGGCGCGGTGGATGTCCTCGCCGGCGGCAAAGGCCCTGAGCAGGCTTTCGTCGCCCGAGAGATGGGCCATGATCCTGAGCTCGATCTGCGAGTAGTCGGCGGCGATGATGCGGCTGCCCGGCGGAGCGATGAAGGCCTCGCGGATGCGCCGCCCTTCCTGGGTGCGCACCGGGATGTTCTGCAGGTTGGGGTCGGAACTGGCCAGCCGCCCGGTCACCGCCACCGCCTGGTTGTAGCTGGTGTGGACGCGGCCGGTTTGCGGGTCGACCATGCGCGGCAGCTTGTCGGTGTAGGTGGACTTGAGCTTGGCCACGCCGCGGTATTCGAGCAGCAGCTTCGGCAGGGGGTAATCCAGGGCCAGCTCCTGCAGCACGTCCTCATCGGTAGAGGGGGCGCCGCTGGGGGTCTTCTTCTTCACCGGCAATTTCAGCTGGTCGAACAGGATTTCCTGGATCTGCTTCGGGGAGTTGAGGTTGAACGGCTGGCCTGCCAATAGGTGCGCTTCCTTTTCCAGCCGCAGCATGCTGGTGCCGAGCTCGTGGCTTTGCTGGGCGAGCAGTTGGGTATCCAGCAGCACGCCGTTGCGCTCCATGGTGAACAGCACGTCGAGCAGGGGCATCTCGATGTTGCGGTAAACGAAGTCCAGCTTGGCGTCGGACTCGATCTGCGGGAACAGGGCCTGGTGCAGTTGCAGGGTGATGTCAGCATCCTCCGCCGCATAGCGGGTGGCGGTTTCGATGTCGACCTGGTCGAAGCCGATCTGCTTTGCGCCCTTGCCGGCGACCTCGGCATAGGTGATGGTCTTGGCGCCGAGGTGGCGCAGAGCCATGGAATCCATGTCGTGCGGCTTGTGGCTTTCCAGCACGTAGGATTGCAGCAGGGTGTCGTGGACGATGCCGTCGAGAATGATGCCGTGGTTGGCGAACACGTGCTTGTCGTACTTGAGGTTCTGCCCGAGCTTGGGCCGGGCCTTGCTTTCCAGCAGAGGCTTGAGCCGGGCCAGCACCGCTTCCCGGTCGAGCTGCTGCGGAACGCCGGCGTAGTGGTGGGCGAGCGGGATGTAGGCGGCATGGTGCGGCTCCAGCGCCAGGGAGATGCCGACGATTTTTGCCGCCAGCGGATCGAGGCTGGTGGTTTCGGTATCGACCGAAATCAGTTCGGCGTGCTCCAGGCGGGCTATCCAGGCCGACAGTTGGGTTTCGGTTGATACCGTTTCATAACTTGCTTCCCGCTTCGGCGGCCGTTCGACAGTCGCGCCGCTTTGCGTGCCGGCATCGACCGCCTCGCGCAGCCAGGTCTTGAACTCGCAGCGCTCGAACAGTTCGATCAGCTTGGGCGTATCCTGAGGTTGCGGGCCAAGCTCTTGCAGGGTGACCGGCAGCGCCACGTCGCATTTGATGGTGAGGAGCTCCCTGCCCTTGGGCAGCCAGTCCAGGGTGTTGCGCAGGTTTTCGCCGACCACGCCGCCGACCTCGTCGGCATGGGCGATCAGGTTGTCGAGCGAACCGTACTGGGCCAGCCATTTGACCGCGGTCTTCGGGCCGACCTTGTCCACGCC
>JAIOJM010000165.1 GCA_019911785.1 Sulfuricella sp.
TCCAAGGCGCGGAAGCGCCCCTCGCCTTTCGCCTCGACGCTGGCCGCCACGCCCAGGCCGAGCAGGAATCGACCGTCCGCAGGCCGGGCCCAGTAGCTGCAATCGCGCAAGCCATCGGGCAATCGGTCGAAGGCCAGTTCCGGCGTCTCCAGCGTCAGGCTCAGCAATCCGCCGCCCCCGCCATGCTGGCGCAGCAAGCTGCCGAGGCGCGTTTCCAGGGCTTGCAGCAAGGAAGGAGTGCGGTGTGCCGGTTGTGCCATTATTTTTTGATCCTAAAAACGGCGTTTTACCGCAGAGGACGCGGAGGACGCAGAGGAGTTCAAATGCTTATCGTGAAGCGCACTCACCTGGCGTGCGGTTCAGCATAACTTGCCAAGACCTTGTCGCCTAGAGGCGCCTACTTTTGGTCTTCCTCTGCGTCCTCCGCGTCCTCTGCGGTTCAATAGTTTTTTCTAGCTTAATTCTACCCCAACTTTTGCCTGGCCAAATCGCGCAGCGCCTGCCGGTCCAGCTTGCCGAGCGCATTGCGGGGCAGCGCGGGGAGGCGGACAAAGCGTCGCGGCCGCATGGCGCCGGTCAACTCGTTGCGGCACCATTTTTCCAGTGCTTCGTCGTCCGCTTCGGCAACCACGACCGCCACCAGAAAATCGCCCCAGACTTCATCCGCTACCGAGGTCAGCGCGGCATCCGCGACGCCCGGGCAGCGCTTCAGCACTTCCTCCACTTGCTGGGGATGAACGTTGGTTCCGCCGCTCACCAGCATGTCGTCATGGCGGCCAAGCACGGTCAGTTTGCCCTGCGCGTCGATAAAGCCCAGATCGCCGCTGGCAAACCAGCCCTGAGCTAGCCCCAGCCCCGTTTCCCGCTGCGGGTTGGCGTAACCCGTCATGACCGCAGCCCCGCGGATGCGGATGCGGCCGATGCCGGAAGTAGGCTGCCCATCTTCGTCCACCACTTCCACCTCGAACCCCGGCAAGGGCGAGCCGACCTGACCGGGCACCCAGCCTTGCGGCATCTCGCACAGGGTCGCCACCTGGGAGCCGGTCTCGGACATGCCGTAGCTGGCGCATACCGGCCAGCCTGCAGCGCGGGCCCGTTCCGCCAGCGCGACGGACAGCGGCCCGCCGCCGATCAGCGCAACCTTGAGCGCCGGAGGCGGAGAGTCGCGGCAGTTATCCAGCAGCCGGGCCAGCATCGCCGGCACCAGCGAAATATGGGTGATGCGGTATCTTTCGAGGTCATTCCAGACCCGCTGCGGGTCGAAGCCCTCGTGCAGCACCACTGCCGCGCCGGCCTCGGCGCAACGGTAGAGGATCGCCATGCCGCCGATGTGGTAGAGCGGCAGACAGGCCAGCCAGGCGTCCCCTGCTTGCAGCAGCAGGCGGCTGCGCGAGGCCAGCACACCGGCCTGCAGATTCGCACCGCCCAGCATCACGGCTTTCGGCTCGCCCTGGGTACCGCTGGTCGCGATGAACAATTCGATTTCATCCGCTACCGGCCCGCCTGCTGCTTGCAGCAACACCTCGCGCCGCTGTGGAGAAAGTGCGGGATTAAGCGGAAAAATGGCACGACCAAGCCGGGAAGCGGCATGGGCGGACAGTGCCACCTCGGCCATCGACGCGGCTTGCAATGCCAGCACGGTTCCCTGCGTGCACTCAAGCTGTTGTGCCAGGGTATGCGCACGATCAAGCAATTGACGGTAGCTCAGGGTTTCGTCAGGCAGGATCAGCGCTGCCGCGTCGGGGCGGGAGGCTGCCACTCGATTGACCCAGGAAGCGAGCAGGTTCAAGGTGGTTTATTCAGCTTTCGTCGCGCTATGGAGGCAGGCAATGCCGAAGCTCAGGTTGCGGTAGCGCACGTCGGCAAATCCGGCCTGCTCCATGGCATGCTTGAACGCCTCCTGGTCGGGGAAGCGGCGGATGGACTCGACCAGATAGGTATAGGCTTCCGGTTCGCGCGCAATCCATGCACCGAGGCGTGGAATCACGGTGAACGAAAACAGGTCGTAGAAGGGTCTGATCGGAGCCCAGGGGCGGGAAAATTCCAGGCAAAGGAAACGGCCGCCCGGTTTGAGCACGCGCAACGCCTCTCTTAGCGCGTGTTCCAGACTGGTGACGTTACGAATGCCGAAAGCGATGGTGATGGTGTCCACCGAAGAGGAGGCAAGCGGAATGCCCTCGCCGCTGCCGGCGAGCCACACAACGTGGGGGATACCGCGCTCGCGGCCAACGCCCATCATCGCCAAGCTCGGATCGCACACCATCACCTGGCGGTTGCCGTCGGCCATCAATCTGGCCACATCCCCGGTGCCGCCTGCCAGGTCGACAATGACTTGTCCCGGCAAAGGATGGGCTGCGCGCGCCAGGGAACGCTTCCACAGGCGGTGGACGCCGAAACTCATGGCGTCGTTCATCAGGTCGTAGCGGCGGGCGACGCTGGCAAACACCCGGCGGATGCGGCGCCGCCGCTCGTCCTGGTCAACGTCCTGGTAACCGAAGGTATGGGAAAGATCAGGCATGGAGGAAAAATCCTAACCGCAAAGACGCGAAGACGCAAAGAAAAACTGAACTCTTGCGCTTCCTTTGCGCCTTCGCGCCTTTGCGGTTTGCTTTCTAGTAAAGACTCTTACGGCAAGTCGCCGCGGCGGAACAGCAGGAAACCGCCGGTAGCCGCCAGCGTGCCCAGCACCACCGGGTAGATCAGGGCATAAATCTTGAACAGCGGGCCGCCGAAGTAATCGAAAATGACGTAGGCCGCCGGGCCGATCACCACCAGTTGCGGGTCGAACAGCATCAGCGCGGCGGTACGGAACACCTGTAGCGGGTTGGCCAAGGCCACGGCGACGACCACTTCGGGCGAGATATGCCCCTGGATCATGATGCCGAGGAGAATCAAATCCAGGAACAACAGCATGGTCAGCCAAACCAGGAAGGCCGCACCCTGGGCGACGTCGATCGAACGCGCCAGCGTGGAAATCAGCATGCCTATGCCGAGAAAGCACCAGGAAATGGAGGCCAGCAGGCCGGTGTAATACAGGAACATCTCCCACGGCACTTCGACTTCCTTGATCATGGCCCAGCCGGCGGCGGCCGCCATCGCCGCGAACACCGGCAGGAACACCACCAGGTAGCGGCCGACGATCTTGCCCCAGAACCAGGCGGAAAGCGAAACCGGCAGGGACAGCAGGTATTCGAACACGCCCGCTTCGCGGTCACCGGCCACCGAACGCACTGTGGTGATCAGCACGAAGATCGGCAGGATCGCCATGGACAGCTGGATGTAGGTGACCAGCAATCGGGAAAGGCCGATGAAGCCGAGCACGCGCGACTCGGTCAGGCCGAAGGCGAATAGCAGCGCGACGATGCCGCCGAATACCAGGGAGTAGATCATGAACCAGCGCGCGCGCAGGGATTCCACGATGTCGAGCTTGGCGGTGAGCCAGAGATGCTTCATATTTATCCTTGTTAGTGGTCAGCTACGTAGGTTGGGGTGAACAACGTGAACCCCAACACTTCCATGCCGGAAT
>JAIOJM010000166.1 GCA_019911785.1 Sulfuricella sp.
GATCTCACCTCCCGCCTCACCTACCTCAAACCAGAGGACACCGCCCAGATCGAGGCGGCCTACCGCTTCAGCGAGTCCGCCCACGCCGGCCAGTTCAGGGTAAGCGGCGAACCCTATATTTCCCACCCCCTGGCGGTCGCCGGAATCCTGGCGGAGTGGCACCTCGACGGCCAGGCGCTGATGGCTGCGCTGCTGCACGACGTGATGGAAGACACCACCATCACCAAGCAGGAAATCGGCGAAAAATTCGGCAAGGCGGTGGCCGAGCTGGTAGACGGCGTATCCAAGCTGGACAAGATCGAGTTCCAGACCGAAATCCACGCCCAGGCCGAGAATTTCCGCAAGATGCTGCTGGCGATGGCGCGCGATGTGCGCGTCATCCTGATCAAGATCGCCGACCGCCTGCACAACATGCGCACCCTTGGCGCGATGGCGCCGGAAAAACGCCAGCGCATCGCGCGCGAGACCCTGGAAATCTATGCACCGATCGCCAACCGCCTGGGGCTGAACAGCGTTTACGACGAGCTGGAGGATTTGAGCTTCCGCCATCTCTACCCCAACCGGTTCGACGTGCTGGCCAAGGCCGTCAAGGCCGCGCGCGGAAACCGCCGCGAAGTGGTGGGAAAGGTGCTGGAGGCGATCAAGCAGAAGCTCAAGGACTGCCAGATCGAGGCCGCCATCACCGGGCGCGAGAAGCATCTGTACAGCATTTACAAAAAAATGCAGGGCAAGTCCCTGACCTTTTCCGAAGTTTTCGACATTTACGGGTTCCGCGTCATCGTCAAGGACGTTCCCACCTGCTATCTCACCCTGGGCGCCCTGCACCAGCTCTACAAGCCGATCCCGGGAAAATTCAAGGACTACATCGCCATCCCCAAGGCGAATGGCTACCAGTCGCTGCACACCACCCTGTTCGGGCCTTTCGGCACGCCGATCGAGATCCAGATTCGCAGCCAGGACATGCACAAGATCGCCGAAGCCGGCGTTGCCTCGCACTGGCTGTACAAGAGCGGGGACGCCGGCATCAACGAGATGCAGCAGAAGACCCACCAGTGGCTGCAAAGCCTGCTGGAGATCCAGTCGGAAAGCGGCGATGCCACCGAATTCCTGGAACACATCAAGGTCGACCTGTTCCCCGACGAGGTTTACGTCTTCACCCCCAAGGGCAAGATCATGGCGCTTCCGCGCGGCGCCACCGGGGTGGATTTCGCCTACGCCGTGCATACCGACGTCGGCAACCGCTGCATCGCGGTCAAAATCAACCAGGAACTGATGCCGCTGCGGACCGAGCTTCATAACGGCGACCAGGTGGAAATCGTCACCGCTGCCCATGCCAAGCCCAACCCGACCTGGCTCAATTACGTCATCACCGGCAAGGCACGCTCGCACATCCGGCATTTCCTCAAGACCATGCAGTACGATGAATCCGCAGCCTTGGGCGAACGCCTGCTCAACCAGGCGCTACGTGCACTGGGCGCAAACCCGACGGAAATCAGGGAAGCCCAGTGGGACAAGCTGCTGCGCGAATGCATCGGCAAGCACAAGCAGGAAATCCTTGCCGATATCGGCCTCGGCAAGCGCCTCAACATCGTTGTTGCGCGCCACCTGCTTGCCATCACCGAAGCGGCGGATGAGCGTAAGCATGTTCCGGTGGGGCCCATCACCATCCGCGGCACCGAGGGCATGGCGGTGCAGTTTGCCAAATGCTGCCGGCCGATACCGGGCGACCCGATCATCGGCTTCATCAAGAAAGGCCAGGGCTTGGTCATCCACACCCACGACTGCCCGGCCATTGCCAAGGATCGCGCCGATGCCGACAAGTGGCTGGATGTGGAATGGGACCCGGCCGCGCCGAAAAAACCTTTCGACATCAACATCAAGCTGGTGGTGGCGAATCAGCGCGGCGTGCTGGCCAAGGTCGCCGCCGCCATCGCCGATGCCGGATCGAACATCGACAATGTCAGCATGGAAGAAGAAGACGGCAGCGCCTACACCACCATGAACTTCACCCTGCAGGTTGAAAACCGCATCCACCTCGCCAACGTGATGCGCAGTTTGCGGAAGATAGAGGAAGTAGTGAGGATTACGCGGGTGAAGGGGTGAACCGGACAGCTTCGAGCATCAGCGGCAAGCCAATTTACTCCAGCCTTTAATCCGCGTAACATCGTCTTACTTACCGCCTTACCGCTCTGGAGACACCCATGGAAACCGTCAAGCTCTCGACCAAAGGGCAGATCGTCATCCCGAAAGGCATCCGGGAAAGCCACCATTTGGCGGCGGGAACGGAATTCGTGATTGCCTTCATGGGAGATGAAATCCGGCTAAAACCCATACCCGCTTTCCCGACAACCCACGCCGAAGAAGGCATGGGGCTCCTCGCCAGGAAAGGGCGAAAACCGCTGAGCGATGAAGAAACCGAGTTCGCCATTGGCAACATGCTCAAAGAAGCGGACAAGTCGACCAAGCCATGATCGCGCTCGACACCAACATTCTGGCCCGCTACCTTCTTAACGACGATGTCGGGCAAGCCGGGGCCGCCACCCATCTCTTAGCCCGAAAGCAAACCTTCACCGCCCCGCTCACTGTCATACTCGAATTGGTGTGGGTGCTCAAGGTGAACGGTTGCGCAAGAGAAGAAATCGCCAAGGGGCTGCGCCTGTTATTCGGGCTCCCCAACTTCAAGCCCAAGCAATTCGAGGTGCTTTGCTATGCGCTTCAATGGTTCGAGCAAGGCATGGATTTCGGCGATGCGCTCCACCTTGCCCAGAGTGCCGACGAAGAGGGGTTCTGCACCTTCGACAAGCCCTTGGGTAAACTGGCGGAAAGTCTGGGGGCGATGCCGAAAGTGGAAGTGTTGAGGGCGTAATATTTAGGGTGCGCTAAGCGCGGATAATTGGGTGCCGGGGCTGCCCGGCTATAAATCAAACGGTGCGCAAAGCGCACCCTACAAAACCTTTGTTTACGTAAAATTTGCACAGAAAGGAAACTCCATGGCAAAACAAATCCTCTCCACCCCCAATGCTCCTGCCGCCATCGGCACCTATTCTCAGGGCGTGAAAGTGGGCGACACCGTTTACCTGTCCGGCCAGATCGGACTGGATGCGCAGACCATGGTGCTGGTCGAGGGCATCGAAGCGCAGATCCACCAGGTGTTCCTCAACTTGGGCGAGGTCGCCAAGGCGGCCGGCTGCGGCCTGAATCACACCGTCAAGCTCAACGTCTACCTGACCGACCTGAGCCACTTCGCCAAGGTCAACGAGATCATGGCGCATTATTTCGGCCAGCCTTATCCGGCGCGGGCCGCGGTGGGCGTAAAGGAACTGCCGCGCGGCGCGCTGGTGGAAATGGACGCCATACTCGTCACTGAATGACAGCAGCACCGCCCATTAAGGCAAGCAAGGCGATCCAAGCCAAGCTCGACAAGCTCGGCCTCCACACCTCCCACGACCTGCTGCTGCACCTGCCGCTGCGCTACCAGGACGAAACGCGGCTTTACCCCATCGCCCATGTACCGCTGGGGCAAGCCGTCCAGGTAGAAGGCGAGATCACCGACACCACCGTCCAGTACCGCCCGCGCCGCACCCTGGTATGCCGGGTTGAGGACAGCAGCGGCATGATGACCCTGCGTTTCCTGAATTTTTACCCCAGCCAGATCAAGCAGCTTGCCCCGGGCAAGCGCGTGCGCCTGTTCGGAGAAATGCGCCACGGTTTTTTCGGCATGGAAATGGTGCATCCGCAATACCGCATGGTGAGTGAAAACATGCCGGTCGCCGAGGCGCTGACGCCGATCTATCCCACCACCGCCGGCCTGGGACAACCCGCCCTGCGCAAACTGGTGCAGGCCGCCCTCGCCGAATGCGACCTGGCCGACACCCTGCCCAACGAGATCCTGCAACCGCTGGGCTTGCCCGCCTTTGCCGCAAGCATTACCTATCTGCACCAGCCCCCGCCGGATGCGCCGCTCGAGTTGCTGGCCGAACGCACCCACCCTTCCTGGCAGCGGCTCAAGTTCGACGAACTGCTGGCACAGCAGCTTTCCATGCACCAGCATTACCGGCGGCGGCGCGCGCAGTCTGCCGC
>JAIOJM010000167.1 GCA_019911785.1 Sulfuricella sp.
TCGCCGATCAGCATGCCGTAGTTGCGGCGGATGTAGTTGATGATGGCCTCGTCGAACTTGTCGCCTCCGACCCGTATCGATGTGGCATAGACGATGCCACCCAGAGAGATCACGCCGACCTCGGTGGTACCGCCGCCGCTATCCACCACCATCGAGCCGGTCGCCTCCGCCACCGGCAGATCGGCGCCGATCGCCGCCGCCATCGGCTCCTCGATCAAGTATACCTGACGCGCGCCGGCGCCGATCGCGGATTCGCGAATGGCGCGCCGCTCCACCTGGGTCGACCCGCAGGGCACGCAGATGATGATGCGCGGGCTCGGGCTGAGCATGCGTGAATCATGGATTTTCTTGATGAAGTACTTGAGCATCTGCTCGGTGATGGTGAAGTCGGCGATCACGCCGTCCTTCATCGGGCGGATCGCGGTGATGTTGCCCGGCGTGCGGCCGAGCATCTGCTTCGCCTCCATGCCCACCGCCTGGATGGTTTTTTTCGAAGAAGGCCCGCCCTCCTGGCGAATCGCCACCACCGAGGGCTCGTCCAGCACGATGCCTTTGCCACGCACGAAAATCAGGGTGTTGGCGGTACCCAGATCGATGGCCAGGTCGTTGGAAAAATATCCGCGTAAGAATCCAAACATCATTGCTTAATTCCAGTGATTGAGGTGCGTCGGTTAAATGAAACATGATACCATTTTAAGCGTATCGCTTTAAAGTTATCCGGGTGAATTTTATGTCATTGAATCTGGCCGATGTGAAGCGCATTGCCCATCTTGCCCGCATTGCGGTGGAAGAGGACGAAATGCCGGGCTATTTGCAGCAGCTCTCCAACATCCTCAGCCTGGTCGAGGAAATGCAGGCCGTCGATACTACCGGCATCGAGCCGATGGCGCACGCCCAGGACGTGGTGCTGCGCCTGCGCAACGACGTTGCCACCGAAACCGACCGCCGCGCCGCCTACCAGGCCGTCGCGCCGCAAGTCGAAGCCGGCCTGTATCTGGTTCCCAAAGTCATCGAATAAACTTAAAAAACTCAGTTCAGCCACGGATTAACACAGATGTACACAGATTATCAATGGGTTAGTACCATCATTCCAGCTCCATTTTTGGTGAGAAGTGAATCTACAATAACATATTGTTTTATCTGTGTTAATCCGTGTTTATCTGTGGATAAACTAAGGTTTTAAGGATAAATCATTATGCTGAATTCCAGTCTCAAACAGCTTGCCGGCCTGCTTGTCGGCAAGAAAATCTCCAGCGTCGAACTGACGCAGACCTTCCTCGATCGCATCCGGGAGCTGAACCCCGCCATCAATGCCTTTATCACCGTGGATGAGGAAAAAAGCCTGGCCCAGGCCAGGGCCGCGGATGCGCTGATCGCATCCGGCCAGGCCGGGCCGCTCACCGGCATTCCGGTGGCGCAGAAGGACATTTTCTGCGCCGAGGGCTGGCTCTCCACCTGCGGCTCGAAGATGCTGCACAATTTCGTCTCGCCCTACGACGCCCATGTGATCGAGCAGTTCAATCGCGCCGGCGCGGTCAACCTGGGCAAGACCAACATGGATGAATTCGCCATGGGCTCGTCCAACGAGACCTCGTATTACGGCCAGGTGAAGAACCCCTGGGACCTCGATGCCGTCCCCGGCGGCAGCTCGGGCGGCTCGGCCGCGGCAGTCGCGGCGCGGTTAGCGCCCGCCGCCACCGGCACCGACACTGGCGGCTCCATCCGCCAGCCCGCGGCGCTCACCGGCATTACCGGCATCAAGCCGACCTACGGGGTGGTATCGCGCTACGGCATGATCGCCTTCGCCTCCTCGCTCGACCAGGGCGGCCCGATGGCAAAGAGCGCCGAGGACTGCGCGCTGCTGCTCAACGTGATGGCCGGCTTCGACTCGCGCGACTCGACCAGCCTGGAACGGGAAAAAGAGGACTACGGCCGCGATCTGGAACAGCCGCTGAAGGGGCTGCGCATTGGCCTGCCCAAGGAATACTTCGCCGCAGGACTTTCCGCCGACGTGGCGCAAGCCATCGAAGCCGCCCTGGCGGAATACCGCAAGCTGGGCGCGCAAACCGTCGAGGTCTCGCTGCCCAACAGCAAGCTGGCGGTGCCGGTATATTATGTCCTCGCCCCGGCGGAAGCCTCCTCCAACCTCGCCCGCTTCGACGGCGTGCGCTACGGCTACCGCGCCCCGGAATACGGCGACCTGATGGACATGTACCAGAAGACCCGTTCCCAGGGCTTCGGCGCGGAGGTGAAGCGGCGCATCATGATCGGCACCTATGTGCTGTCCGCCGGTTATTACGACGCCTATTACCTCAAGGCGCAGAAACTGCGCCGCCTGATCGCGCAGGACTTCACCGACGCCTTCGCGCAGTGCGACATGATCATGGGGCCGACCGCGCCGACCACCGCGTTCAACCTGGGCGAGAAAAGCGACGACCCGGTTTCGATGTACCTCTCCGATATCTACACCATCGCCGTCAACCTCGCCGGCCTGCCGGGCATGTCCGTACCCGCCGGCTTCGGCGCCAACGGCCGCCCGGTCGGCCTGCAGATCATCGGCAACTATTTCAGCGAAGCGAAAATGCTCAACGTCGCCCACCAGTTCCAGAAGGCGACCGACTGGCACACTCGGCAGCCGCAAGGGATTTGATTATTGCTTTGAACCGCAGAGACGCAGAGGCGCTGAGATTTTCCCGTTTTTTCTCCGCGTCTCCGCGCCTCTGCGGTAAATAGAGGGTTTAAAACATGCAGTGGGAAATCGTCATCGGGCTGGAAACGCATGCCCAGCTCAACACGCACTCCAAGATCTTCTCCGGCGCGGCCACCGCCTATGGCGCCGCGCCCAACTCCCAGGCCTGCGCGGTGGACATCGCCCTGCCCGGCGTGCTGCCGGTGTTCAACCGCGCGGCGGCGGAAAAAGCGGTCAAGTTCGGCCTGGCCATCGGCGCGCGGATCAATCGCAAGTCGGTGTTCGAGCGCAAGAACTACTTCTACCCGGATTTGCCCAAAGGCTACCAGACCACCCAGCTTGAACTGCCCATCGTGGCCGAAGGCGGAACGCTGCAGATTCAGGTGGATGATAGAGAAAAGACCGTCCGCATCACCCGCGCCCATCTCGAGGAGGATGCCGGCAAATCGCTGCACGAGGACTTCCACGGCATGACCGGCATCGACCTCAACCGCGCCGGCACGCCGCTGGTCGAGATCGTCACCGAGCCTGACCTGCGCAGCAGCGCCGAAGCGGTGGCGTATGCCAGGAAGCTGCATTCCCTGGTGCGCTGGATCGGCATTTGCGACGGCAACATGCAGGAAGGCTCGTTCCGCTGCGACGCCAACGTTTCGGTGCGGCCCATGGGCACGGAAACGCTCGGCACCCGCTGCGAAATCAAGAACCTCAACTCCTTCAAGTTCATGGAAAAAGCCATCGACTATGAAGTTCGCCGGCAGATCGAGATCCTCGAGGACGGCGGCCGCATCATCCAGGAGACCCGCCTCTACGACCCCGACCGGGACGAGACGCGCTCGATGCGCTCCAAGGAAGAGGCCAACGACTACCGCTACTTCCCCGACCCCGACCTGCTGCCGCTGGTGGTGGACGAGGCTTTCCTCGATCAGGCCCGATCCACCCTGCCGGAGCTGCCGCAGGCGATGCGCGAGCGCTTCATGAGCGACTTTGGGCTGCCCGCTTACGATGCCGGAATCCTGACCACATCGCGTGAACTGGCGGCCTATTTCGAGGATACGGTTAACGCTCTGGGTGGTGAAGCCAAGCTCAGCACCAACTGGATCATGGGCGACCTGTCTGCCCAGCTCAACAAAGAGGGGCTCGAGATCACAAGCTCCCCAATCGCCGCCGGCCAGCTCGCCGGACTGCTGAAACGCATAGTGGACGGCACCATTTCTGGCAAGATCGCCAAGGAAGTGTTCGCTGCGATGTGGGCCGGCGAGGGCGATGCCGATGCCATCATCGAGGCCAAGGGATTGAAGCAGGTATCCGACAGCGGCGCGATCGAGAAGATCGTGGACGAGATCATTGCCGCCAACCCGGCACAGGTCGCCGAATACCGCAGCGGCAAGGAAAAGGTGTTCGGCTTCTTCGTCGGCCTGGCGATGAAAGCCAGCAGGGGCAAAGCCAACCCGGCGCAGCTCAACGAAATCCTGAAGAACAAACTGGCCGGCTAAGCTGTGGGAGCGGCGCCCTCGCCGCGATGCTATCGGCCCGAGGGCGGGCCTCCTACATCACAACCACGGTTGCGACCGCATTCGCGCCCAACCCCCATCCCACCCTTCCCCCGCAAGCGGGGGAAGGGGCGATCGCCTCCCCTCCCGCTTGCGGGAGGGGATTGAGGAGAGGGCTGGCGGCGCTCCTACATGCGCGAGCATTCCAATGGACCGGGTTTATCCCTGTTCGGCACAGCCCACGCAGCGATCCTTCCCCGCTTGCTTTGCTTGATACATGCGCTGATCCGCTATTTCCACCAGTTGCCTCCAGTCCTTTGCGCGGTCCGCCAGACGTTCGGCGACGCCGAAGCTCGCGGTCAGCCGGCCGCCTTCGGGGCGCGATCCCAGCCCCCGCTCGCACAGACGGTCAACCACCTTGGCTGCGGTTGCGCAATCGGTGTCGGGAAGGATGATGGCGAATTCCTCCCCGCCCCAGCGCAACAGGACGTCGCCGCTGCGCAGGGTGGAACGGAGCGCCTCGGCCGCTGCAATCAGGACACGGTCGCCGGCGTCGTGGCCGAAGCTGTCGTTGATCCTCTTGAAATTGTCCAGATCGGCAAAAACAACCGCCAGGGGTGCGCCACTCCTTGCCGTGATGTGAAACTGGATATCCATCAGCTCCTCCCCGCTGGCACGGGCAAAACAGCCGGTAAGCCCGTCATGGCTCGCCTGCCCGACCAGCGACATCATGAAACTCAGCTGGCTCATGCCGGCCAGGGCCGCTACCGCGGTGATCAGAAACAGCAGCCAGAATGCGCCCAGATGCGAAGTCCAGCTCAACATACCCAGTTGCATGAGGGCGACCAGCGCTTCCGCCAAAAGCACCGGCAGCGCGAAAAGAGTGGCTTCCACTGCAGTGAGGGGGAATATGCTTAACCCCGCCACCATGACGAAGGGCAGAAATGCGTAGCCGGCGGCGATGGCGGCCGCCGGCCCCGCCAATTGAAAATGGGAAAGCAGGGGATGGGAGTAGATAAAAAATAGCGTCGGGATACCGAACAACATCGCCAGCGCGCGGTAGGCATCGGCCACTTTGGTCGATTTCCCGTAGGACAGCGCCAACAGGCCGAAAGCCAGGCTGGTGACGAGCCGGCCGACGGCCAGCATGATCGAGACGGGCCAGGTGAACACCAGCACATCCACGATTATCCACAGCGGCGTGAGCAGGGCAAACAGCGCCGCCACGATGCGCACCCGGGAAATGATCATTTCTGCGCGCCGACGTGCCAGCAAGGGGGCATGGTTGGCGGGCAAAAGCAGGTTGCGTAATTCCTCTCGGGGCAAAGCACCGAGAAGGCGCTCCGCTGCCGTTTGAAAAAATATCGCTGGCTTTTGCATGTCAGGCTTTCTCCTTCCGTCCCGGCAATCCGGGACGCATATCCAACGCACCTGGCATGCAGGTGATGCATAATAAACCCATGGCTGGTGGCTGAAAAGCGGGACGAGATATTGGCCGTGCGGATAGCCTATTTGCTGGATGAGCGATCTCCCGCGTCGCCCGACGGGGTGTCGGCGATCGCCGCGTGGATTTCCATGCTTTCAACCTAAGAAAGTTCAGCAACGGATTGGCGCGGAGGCTTGCCCGAATAGCGCTTATTTCCTGGCGCCATCCTCGACTTGGCGCAGTTCGCGGAAACGCTTCTTGTCGTCCTCGAACCTGGCGCGAATCGCGTCCATTTCCATGCGCTTCTGCTTGATCATTTCCTGCAGGCGCCGCATCTCTTTTTCGGTTTCCTCAATTTCCTGCTGCAGGTCAGGCGGCAACGGCTTCTTCCTGGCAACCAGGTCTTCCGCCCGTTTCCGTGCCTGATCAAGGCGCGGCTGGACCTGCTTGGCACGCAATTCCATACTCTGAAGCTGGAGCTCGCCCTGCTGCAGATTGCGGTCGCGCACCAAGTCGATTTCCTTCTCCGTGGTGTAGGTATTGAGCAGTGCCTTGTCGCGGCGTTTCTGTTCCTGCTTCTCC
Source organism: Sulfuricella sp. (assembly GCA_019911785.1). The sequence goes on from JAIOJM010000167.1 coordinate 6,188, forward strand.
TTCTCTTCCTCCTTCTTTTGCGCCAGTTCTTCTTCCCTGGCCTTACGCTGCTCCGGCGTCAGGGCTGCGTCGGTTTTCTTGACCACCGCGCCTTTCTTGTCAAGCTCGGCGCTGCCCTGTTGGGCATACTGGGGCGGAACGACGTTGCCGTAATGGGTTTTCCCATGCTCGTCCACCCACTTGTACATTTTCCCCGCCGCAGCCGGAAAGCTGGTGAGCAGGATCAGCAGAAAGGCAATCAGGGTGCGCATAAAAACTCCTTAAGCGGAAACGCCATAGCGATTCTTGTATTCCAGAACCGCTTGCAGATTTTGCGCCATCTCCGGCTTCTGCCGCAAGTAGGCGATCATGTCGTCCAGCGTGGCGATGCTGACCACCGGGATGCCGTAGCCCCGCGTCACTTCCTGAGTAGCGGACAACTCGCCCGTGCCGCGCTCCTGCCGGTCGAGCGCAATCATCACGCCGCAGGGCTGTGCGCCATTCGCCTTGATCAGGGTCACCGATTCACGCACCGAAGTGCCGGCCGAAATCACATCGTCCACGATCAGCACCCGGCCGGCCAGCGGCGCACCGACGATGGCGCCGCCCTCGCCGTGATCCTTGGCTTCCTTGCGGTTGAACGCAAAAGGCAGGTTGCGCCCGTGTCCGGCCAGCGCCACCGCGATCGCCGCCACCAGGGGAATACCCTTGTAGGCCGGGCCGAACAGCATGTCGAACGGGAACGGAGCGGAAAGAATGGCTTTGGCGTAAAATTGCGCCAGCTGCCCCAGGGATGCGCCGTCGTTGAACAGGCCGGTATTGAAGAAGTAGGGGGAGAGCCGCCCGGCCTTGGTCTTGAATTCGCCGAAGCACAACACATTGCGCTCGATGGCGAAGCGAATAAAATCCTGACGAAAATCCTGCATGCTTAACCTTTTTTCCGGAGAAATCGATTGCGCATTATAACGCTGAATCTGAACGGCATCCGCTCCGCCACCAGCAAGGGACTGTTCGACTGGCTGCCCCAACAGCAGGCCGACATCGTCTGCCTGCAGGAACTCAAGGCGCAGCTGCCCGACCTGACGCCGGAGATGCGCGCGCCACAAGGCTTTCATGGCTATTTCCATGCCGCCGAAAAGAAGGGCTACAGCGGCGTCGGCATCTACTCGCGGCGCCAACCGGACAATGTGGTCGAAGGCATGGGCATCGCCGAGATCGACGCCGAAGGCCGCTACCTGCAGGCCGATTTCGGCAAGCTGAGCGTCATCTCGCTCTACCTGCCCTCCGGCTCCAGCGGCGAGGAGCGGCAGGCAGCGAAGTTCCGCTTCCTGGACTATTTCGCCCCCCACCTGGCAGCACTGAAGGCAGAAGGACGGGAAGTGGTGCTGTGCGGCGACTGGAACATCGCCCACAAGGAGATCGACCTGAAAAACTGGAAATCCAACCGGAAAAATTCCGGCTTCCTGCCGGAAGAGCGCACCTGGCTGACCAAGGTATTCGACGAAATCGGCTGGGTCGACGTCTACCGTCAGCTGCACCCTGAAGCCACCGGCGAAGCCTATACCTGGTGGTCGAACCGCGGCCAGGCCTGGGCCAAGAATGTCGGCTGGCGCATCGACTACCAGATCGCCACGCCGGGCATCGCCGCGACGGCAAAAAACGCGACGGTCTACAGGGAGCAACGCTTCAGCGACCATGCGCCGTTGACGGTGGATTACGATTATTCCTTGTAATGAACTTGCCTTTCAGGAACAAGGCGTCTAGTATGCAATACATGTATAACACTCGACGGAGAACCCTATGTTAGCCGTTCGCCTGCCCGAAGATATCGAGCAGCGCATCGAAGCGCTGGCCCAGCAAACCGGGCGCACCAAGAGCTTTTACGTGCGCGAGGCCCTCCAGGAGTACCTCGACGACATGGAGGACTACTACCTCGCCGAAACGCGCCGCAAGCAGCCCCAGCCCGGCATCCCCCTGGACGAAGTAGAGCGCGAGCTTGGCCTGGCGGATTGAGTTCGACCCGCGCGCGCTCGACGAGCTAAAAGGCCTCGACAAGCCGGTGCAATCGCGCATCATCAAGGTGCTGCGCGAGCGCATCGCCCCATTGGCCGACCCGCGCAGCCTGGGCCAAGCCCTGCGCGGGGAAGAGCTCGGCAGCTACTGGAAATATCGCATCGGCGATTACCGCCTGATTTGCGACATCCACGACCAAACCATCACCATCATGGTGTTGCGCATTGGACATCGGCGGGAGGTTTACCGGAGAGCCGCAAAATGAGCTTGGGCGCATAGCGCAGCATAGCGCAGCATAGCGCAGGGTCAGGTCTATAAAAGATGCAAGCGGTGGCGGGTTTTGCGTGCGCTACGCGCAGATGTTTAGATGCCGGGGGCTGCCCGGCGGCAGGTTACTTTATTTTGCTTGCCCAAAATACAAGTAACCAAACAAAATGGCACCCCGCCGCGCCGGCCCTTCGGGCTTCCCTCGGTTTTCCGGGCAAATCGGGCGGCCGCGTTAAACTCGGCCTTTGGCCTCAGACAAACGCAGCCGACGGCCCCCGCTTCGCCCGGAAAACCGAGGCGGTGCAGAGGGGGATTAAAAAAGGTCTTGTGGGCGGAGCCCGTGTTTTGGATGCCCTCCCCGCCGGGGAGGGCATCCAAAACACGGGCTCCGCCCACAAG
>JAIOJM010000168.1 GCA_019911785.1 Sulfuricella sp.
CGGGCGCTACCTGATCGAGCGCGAACAGGCCTATTTCGATCAGGCGGTGGCGGATATTTTCGGCTTCAATGCGCTGCAAATCGGCTTCCCCCAGTCCGACCTGTTGCGTGCGAATCGCATGCCGAAGCGGTTCGCCGCCGCGCCACAATTTTCGGAAAACAGGAAAGCGGAGATCAAATTACTGGCCGAGCCGGGGAGTTTGCCGATCGCCAGCCAGAGCATCGATTTGCTGCTGCTGCCCCACGTGCTGGAATTCAGCGCGCACCCCCACCAGATCCTGCGCGAGGCGGAGCGGGTGCTGATGCCGGAGGGGCAGGTGATCATCAGCGGCTTCAACCCATTCAGTCTGTGGGGGCTGCCCCGGTTCCTGCCCAGTCACAAGCAGAATTACCCCTGGCACGGGAATTTTATTTCCCTGCTGCGCATCAAGGATTGGCTGGCCCTGCTGGGCTTTGATGTGGTGGCCGGCCGGATGTGCTGCTATGCGCCGCCGTTGCGCAGCGAACAATGGCTGCGGCGCTTCCACTTCATGGAAGCCGCTGGCGACCGCTGGTGGGCGCTGGCGGGTGGCGTGTATTTCCTGCAGGCGAAAAAGAAGGTGGCCGGCATGCATTTGATCATGCCGAGCTGGAACAGAAATTCAGCGGCAAAGAAAGCGCTCGCCCCGGTGCCGCAAAAAATGATCAACAATAAAACATCCGAACAGTAAAAATGGTAGAGAACAAGGAAATTCCAGAGCTGCGGCGCAACATCGTGGAGATCTACACCGACGGTGCCTGCAAGGGCAATCCCGGCGTCGGAGGCTGGGGCGCATGGCTGCGCTATTCCGGCCATGAAAAGGAGCTCTGCGGCGGCGAGAAGCTGACCACCAACAACCGCATGGAGCTGACTGCGGTGATCCGGGCGCTGGAAGCCTTGTCGCGCCCCTGCATCGTCCGGCTGCATACCGACTCGAAGTACGTTCAGAAAGGCATCAGCGAGTGGATTCATGCCTGGAAGCTGCGCGGCTGGCGCACTGCCGACAAGAAACCGGTGAAGAACGATGACTTGTGGCGGCAACTCGACGTGCTGGCCGCGCGGCACGAGATCGAGTGGCTGTGGATCAAGGGCCATGCCGGGCACGAAGGCAACGAACGGGCCGACAGGCTGGCCAACCGGGGCGTAGAGGAATTCACCCGATAATTTCTATCCACGGATTAACACGGAATCACACGGATTAAACAGCAAGATCAATAAGCGTTCCAATGCTTATGTTCGCAAAGGTACGGGCCATCTCAGATTGAATTTCATCTGTGTACATCTGTGTTAATCCGTGGATAACTGGTTATAAAATTAGGATTTTTAAAATGCGGCAAATCATTCTGGATACCGAGACCACCGGACTGGACGCCAATCTGGGGCACCGCATCATCGAGGTGGCCGCGGTTGAAATGATCAACCGGCGCTTGACGGGCAATCACTTCCATCATTACCTCAACCCGCAGCGCGAGATTGACCCGGGTGCGCAGCAGGTGCACGGAATAAGCCTGGAATTTCTGCAGGACAAGCCGTTTTTTCGGGATGTCGCCCAGGATTTCATCGAGTTCATCAGCGGTGCGGAGTTGGTCATCCACAATGCGCCGTTCGATATCGGATTCCTCAACAGCGAACTGAAGCTGGCCGGCCTGGAACCGGTCGGGAAATATAGCCCGGACGTGATCGACACCCTGAAAATGGCCAAGGACCTGCGCCCGGGGCAGAAAAATAATCTGGATGCGCTGTGCCGCCACTATCAGGTGGACAATGCCAGCCGCACCCTGCACGGCGCCCTGCTGGACACAGAACTGCTGGCCGAGGTTTACCTCGCCATGACGCGCGGGCAAAACAGCCTGATGATCGAATCAGTTGACGCGGGAGACAATCACGCCGATCTGGGTGGAGATTTTGTGCCGCACGACCTGATGGTGCTGGCGGCGACATCGGACGAGATGGAAGCGCATAGCGCTTACCTGGGCGAGATCGACAAGGCCAGCAAGGGCGCCTGCCTGTGGCGGGCGCTTGAGAGCGGTGCCTGAATGAGGCGTATTTTCCCGATCCACAGGTGATATTCAGCCCTCGCGAATCCACCGTCCGGTTATGCTCAGTAATTTGAACCGAGCGTTACCCAAAAATCGTAGTTCACTATTCTCTCTGTGTGCGCCTTTTGTGTTGGTATCTGGCCTCAACTTCCGTAGTGAAACTTTGGTAAGATGGCTAGGTAGCGAGGAGCGAGAGATCATGTCTATCCATTTGGAGTTGATTTGATGAGGTATGCCCTGGCCCTGCCGGGGGTGGCTTGACTTTAATTTCTGAGGAATCCAGCATGCAAGTAGCTCAAATCCGATGGTCCCCCAATTCAGGTTGGGAAGATGTCCCCCGTTTCGCTGCTGAGGCCGACTTGGTATTGGTTTTTGCGAATGTCGATTTTTTTGAGACGGAGAGCTGCTATGCGCAGATAAGGGGGAAGTTTCCCCAGGCACATATTGTCGGATGCTCTTCTTCGGGCAGTGTAATTGGTGTTGAAATCTGCGATGGGAATGTGGTGGCAACAGCCGTCAAGTTCGATCATGCCAAGGTGCGCATCGCTACGGTCGATGTAACGGCAGAGATTGGCGGACTCGATATGGGAGCGCGACTGATGGCTGAATTGGATAGCCAGGATTTGCGTCATGTATTCGTTCTGTCGGATGGTTTACAGATTAACGGCAGTGATTTGGCGTATGGGTTAAATCAGGCCGGTATTGCCGTCACTGGCGGGCTGGCTGGGGATGGAACTCGTTTTCAAAAGACATGGGTAATGGCCGATGCGCCCGCAAAAGCCGGGCGTGTTGTTGCTCTGGGATTTTATGGTGATATAACAATCAAGAGTGGTTGCTTCGCTGGATGGGATGAGTTTGGTGCAGAACGGATTGTTACCAAATCAACAGGCAACGTGGTTTATGAAATTGACGGTAAGCCAGCACTGTCTCTTTACAAAAAATACCTTGGCGAGCAAGCCGCCGAACTGCCGTCCAGCGGCTTGCGCTTCCCGTTGAACATTCAGGCCGACAAAAGCAGTCAGCCTCTGATTCGGACACTGCTGGCGGTTGATGAGGAAGCCCAGAGTCTGACTTTTGCCGGAGATGTGCCGCAAGGTTATCTTTGCAAGCTGATGAGAGCCAATATTGACAGTCTCATCGACAATGCCGGACTGGCGGCAGATGCGGCGCAACCGGTGCAATCCGGCTCTTCCGGTCTATGTCTTGTCGTCAGTTGCGTGGGCAGGCGACTGGTGATGGGGCAACTGACCGAGGATGAACTGGAGATTGTTCAGGCTAAGCTTGGCGCAGCCACTGCAATCTCCGGCTTTTACTCCTATGGTGAACTGGCTCCGTTCAGCGATGTACTCCAGTGCCAATTACATAACCAAACAATGACACTGACTACTCTTTACGAGTAGGCATAATCGTATGCACCACTTACTCGAACGACAAATAAGTCGCTATCTCGGGAAAAACTTCCAGCCTGATTCGACGTTGCAGTCGTTTCTGCAGATTGTCGATGATTACTATCAAGAGATAGACAAAGAAAAGAGATTGTTGCAAAACTCGTTACTCGTAAATAATGCTGAATTGAATGAGGTAAATGAGCGGCTGCGCATTGAGGCTGTTGCTTTCGAGACGCATGATGCCATCATGATTACCGATGGCGATGCCAAAATCATCAGAGTCAATCAGGCATTTCAAGACATCACCGGATATAGTGCGGAAGAGGTCATAGGCGAAAATCCTCGCATCCTGAGTTCAGGCCTTCATAACAAGGATTTTTTTGCGGAGATGTGGCAGAGGTTGCAGAGCGTTGGTACTTGGAGCGGTGAGATTTGGGATAAACGCAAGAGCGGGCAAGTTTATCCAAAATGGACGACCATCACGGCCATCAAGAACCATGTAGGCAAGGTGACCCAGTATGTGGCCATCTTCAATGACCTGACCATGCGCAAGCTGGCGGAAGAAAAAATCCGCAATCTGGGGTTCTATGACGGGCTCACCCAACTGCCAAACCGGCGCTTGCTTATGGACCGACTGCACTCGGCACTGTTAACCTCGGCGCGTAGCAATCGCTGCGGTGCGATTCTGTTTCTTGATATGGACAGATTCAAAACCCTGAACGATACAATGGGTCATGACTACGGCGACCTGTTCTTGATTGAAGTAGCCAAGCGCATCCAGTCCTGTGTGCGCGAGGTGGATACTGTGGCACGCCTGGGCGGCGATGAGTTCGTGGTGTTGCTCGAAGAAGTCGATGCGGATGCCAAAAATTGCCCACGCGAAGCTGCGCTACGCGAAGTCGCGCTGGTCGCCGAGAGGATTCGTGCTGCCCTTTCTGCGCCTTATCAACTCAACGGCATTGAACAGTATAGTTCAGCCAGTATAGGGGTGCGTTTGTATTGCGGCAAAGAAGAGTCTGTAGATACCTTGTTTAAACACGCCGATATGGCGATGTACCAGGTCAAGGATGCCGGGCGAAATGCCGTGATGTTCTTCGATCAGGCCATGCAACAGGCAGTGGAGGCACGTGCCGCACTAGAGTCGGATTTGCGTTATGCCGTAACCAACCATCAACTGCATTTGTACTATCAGATCCAAGTGGATAATGAATATCATCCGATTGGATCGGAGGCATTGATACGCTGGATTCATCCAACGCGGGGCATGGTTCCACCAATGCAATTTATTCCAATCGCGGAGGAAAGCTCATTGATCCTCGATATAGGGGGCTGGGTATTGGATACCGCATGCCGCCAGCTTGGATTGTGGGCCAAAAGCGAGAAGACCCGCCACCTGACACTGGCTGTGAACGTGAGTGCGGAACAATTCAAGCAGCGTGATTTTGTGGGACTGATCAAAACCATGCTGCGCCTTCATGCGGTTGAAGCGTCATGTCTGAAGCTGGAGTTGACCGAGAGCGTGTTGCTGAATAATTTGACGGACGTGATTACCAAGATGCATGCCTTGAAATCACTAGGCGTCAGCTTGTCCCTGGATGATTTCGGCACAGGTTATTCGTCACTATCGTATTTGAAGCAACTGCCGTTGGACCAGATTAAAATTGATCAGAGTTTTGTGCGGGACATCGTAACGGATCCCAATGATGCACTAATGGTGAAGACCATCATTGACTTGGCAAATGATTTCCGTCTGGAAGTGATCGCTGAAGGGGTGGAGACCGAAGATCAGTTGGCGTTTCTGAAACAGAACGGCTGCATGCTTTATCAGGGCTACCTGTTCAGCCAGCCCGTGCCGATTGAGCAGTTCGAGACGTTGCTGAATCGGTAGTTAACCGAAACGTAAAATTACGGATGGCGAGTCTGGATTGTGACAGGCGGCCTGCTTTGGATGATTGAGGGCGGCTGTTTTACGCTGATTTTGAGCGTCGGACTTCCATAGAATATGTAATCGGCTCGATGTCCGTGTTCTATCGTTATACTTACCCACATCGGCGGCAAGAAAAGGCGGAACAGGGCATGACTGAATCGGATTGGCGGGATATGGCTTTGCTGGCGCTTTTCTGGCTGGGGTATTTCGCCTTGCATTCGGTGCTGGCTTCGCTCCGGATTAAAAGTTGGGTCGCCTTGCATTATCCGGAGCGGATGCCGCTTTATCGGCTGAGCTACAATATTCTTGCGGTGTTGATGCTGCTGCCGATACTCTGGCTGATGGTCCGCAGTCCCGGCCCGACACTATGGGCCTGGCAGGGTCTGGGTGCCTGGTTGGCGAACGGGCTGGCGCTGGCGGCGGTGTTCGGTTTCATGAAATCGCTGAATTATTACGATACCCAGGATTTCCTCGGCTTGCGCCAGTGGAAATCACACACCCGGCGGGTGGAGGATCAGGAGGGCTTCCATCTTTCGCCATTCCATCGTTATGTGCGTCATCCGTGGTATTCATTCGGGCTGGTGCTGATCTGGACCCGCGACATGAATGCCGCAATGCTGCTGTCCAGCGTGATGATGACGGTTTATTTCATCATCGGTTCGCGGCTGGAAGAAAAGAAGCTGATGGTCTATCACGGAGATGTCTACCGGCGCTACATAGAACAGGTACCCGGCCTGATTCCCCTGCCCTGGAAGTCGCTCACGGCGAAGGAAGCCGCCGAGCTGGTAAAGGCGGCGCAGCGGACAGGAGTTTAATCCGTCATCATGCCAGTTCATGAAATCATGCGTCAGCGAGCATCGACAAAAGGGTGAACCATCGCCCCCGGCTGCACCCAGCGGTCGAACTCTTCTTCCGTCACATAGCCCAGCGCCAGCGCCGCCTGCCTTAGCGTGCCGCCATCCCGGTGCGCCTGCCGGGCGATTTCGGCAGCCTTGTCGTAGCCGATGTGCGGGGTGAGGGCGGTGACCAGCATCAGGGAGCGCTCCAGCAGCTCCGCAATGCGCTCGCGATTGGCTTCGATGCCGCGCGCGCAATGCTTTTCGAAGCTCGTCATTCCGTCCGCGAGCAGCCTCACGCTTTGCAGGAAATTGTGGGCGATGAGCGGCTTGAACACATTCAGCTCGAAATTGCCCGATGCCCCGCCGAGGGTGATGGCAACGTCGTTGCCGAAGACCTGGCAGCACAGCATGGCGAGCGCTTCGCACTGGGTCGGATTCGCCTTGCCCGGCATGATCGAGCTGCCGGGCTCGTTCTCCGGAATGCTGATTTCCCCCAGGCCGGCACGCGGCCCAGAGGCCAGCCAGCGGATGTCATTGGCGATTTTCATGAGTGCCGCGGAGAGGGTTTTGAGCGCACCGTGGGCGGCCACCAGTCCATCGTGGGCAGCCAGCGCTGCAAACTTGTTGGCGGCGCTTCTGAAAGGGAGGCCGCTGCCGCGCGTCAGTTCCGCCGCGACGCGGTCGCCGAATTCGGCATGGGTGTTGAGACCGGTGCCTACCGCGGTGCCGCCGACTGCCAGTTCCTGTAG
>JAIOJM010000169.1 GCA_019911785.1 Sulfuricella sp.
GTAAAGCGCAGGTCAACGAACTTAACGTCGTTGTCCTTGATCATTTTCAAAACGTCGGCGACCGCCATGTTTATCTCCTAACTATCTAAAAGTTTGCAAAAAAATTAATTCGAATTCCGGGTTTTTGCTACTGGGAGGCAAGTTAGCATGAAACATGCCAGGCAAAAACAGAAAAAAAGCATTGTGCCATAACTGGTTATAAATCGGCACCCCTTATTTGACGCACCGGAATTGTGCAAAAAGGGTGCGCCATGCACCATTATAGTGCATGGCGTTGGTGCAGATGAATGGCTGCAAAAAATGGGTCATCCTGGAACAAGTCGGCGATTGCGGTTTTGAGTGCGGCGACCTGTTCGCGACTGACATCGCTGGCGAGGAAGATTTCGGCTTCCGCCTTTCCATCCAGATAATGCAATATCACTTTTTCATGGCGGGGCAGCGCCTGCCCTAGCCGCTGTTCCAGATAGGCGGTTAGCATTTCGCGATTGGGCAGGTGCTGGTTGAGCCTGGCAGATGAATCATCCTCCGGGTCGATGTGCACCATCACATCGAGCGCATGGTGCTGCTTGAGTACGCGCGCACGCGCGCTTTCGGCAATATAGTGCCCTTCCGAGACGCTGATGCGCGGGTTGACCAGCACATGCGCGTCTACCAGTGCGCGGTCGCCCATGCGGCGGGTGCGCAATTCGTGCACGCCCTGAACGCCGGAGGTGGCGAGCAGGGTGGCGCGGATCGCTTCCACCTCGTTCTTGTCCAGGCTGGTGTCGATCAATTCGGAAATCGCCTGGGAGGCCTGCTTCCAGCCCATGCGCATGATCATGACCGCCACCAGCACCGCAGCCAGGATGTCCATCGAAGTGAAGCCGAGCAGGTTGCCGCCGATGCCCGCCACCACCACCAGCGACGAGGCGGCGTCGGAGCGGGCATGCCAGGCATTGGCTTCGAGCATCTGCGAGCGCAGCTTGCGCGCGACATGCAGCATGTAGCGGAACAGCGCTTCCTTGCCGGCCAGGGTCAGGATGGCGATCCACAGCGTGGCGACATGGACTTTTTGCAGCGCGGCGGGGTCCTGCAGGCGCACCACGGCACCCCAGAACAGGGCGCCGCCGACGCCGAGCAAAATCAGCCCGAGCGCCAGGGTGGTGGCGGTTTCGATGCGGGCGTGGCCGTACGGATGCTCCTCGTCCGCGTCGCGCGCGCCATGGCGGTTGGCGAACAGCACCAGGAAATCGCACAGCAGGTCGGACAGGGAATGCAAGCCGTCGGCGACCAGTGCCTGGGATTTGCCGAACAGGCCGACTGCGATCTGCAGCACGGTCAGCACCACGTTCACCGCGACGCTGACCCAGGTCACTTTTTGCGCAGCCTGAAAGCGCCCGATCCGGTCGGGGTGGGTTTCAGCGTGCGGTTTGGCGGGGTGGTGGGGCATCGGGAATATTTAGATTAAGAAGCAAGAGGTTCGGGACGTTATGATACGCAAATCATGGCGCTTTTGCCTTATAATTCGACGTCCCTAAAATGTGAAACATCCATGACTGATCGTTACGCCGTTGTCGGCAACCCCATCGCCCACAGCAAGTCCCCGCTGATCCACGCCGAATTTGCCCGCCAGACCAATCAGGATATGACGTACGCTGCGCTGCTGGCGCCGCTGGAAGACTTTGCCGGCACGGTGAAGAAGTTTCGGGCGGAAGGCGGCAAGGGGCTGAACGTGACGGTGCCGTTCAAGCAGGAAGCCTGGAAACTGGCCACTCTCCTGACCGATCGCGCGCGTCTGGCGGAAGCGGTAAATACCCTGAAGTTCGAGCCGGACGGCACGATACTCGGCGACAACACCGATGGCGCCGGACTGACGCGGGATATTCGGGAAAACCTGGGCATTCCCTTCGCGGGCAAGCGCGTGCTGCTGATGGGTGCCGGCGGCGCGGCCCGCGGCGTGCTGCTGCCCTTGCTGCTGCAGAAGCCGGAACGGCTGGTGATCGCCAACCGCACACCGGAAAAGGCCGTCGAGCTCGAGCGGCACTTCGCCGCTTACGGCCGGGTCGAGGGCGGCGATTATGCGCGGCTGGCGGGAAGCCTGTTCGATATCGTGATCAATGCCACTTCCAGCAGCCTGAGCGATGCCCTGCCGCCCTTGCCGCAGGGCGTATTCGCGCCGGGCGCTCTGGCCTACGACATGATGTACGGCAAGGGGCTTACCCCCTTTCTGCAGTTCGCGCGGGATGACGGCGCGGCTCATCTGGCCGACGGTCTCGGCATGCTGGTCGAGCAGGCGGCGGAATCGTTTTTCCTGTGGCGCGGCGTGCGGCCGCAGACGCAGTCCGTCATCAGCCTTTTGAAATCATGCTGAAAACCCTGTGGCGCTGGCTGTGGCGCGGCGTCGCCCTGTTCGTTGCCGTGGTGCTGCTCTACCAGCTGTGGATTTTCGCCCACATCTGGTGGTGGGTCGACCACAACCCCTCCGCCAGCGCCTTCATGGAGCAGCGGCTGGAAGTTCTGCAAAGCAGGAGGCCCGATGCCGAGCTGCGCCACCGGTGGGTGCCGTACAACCGCATCTCCAACAATCTCAAGCGCGCCCTGATCGCCGCCGAAGACTCCAAATTCCTCGACCATGAAGGCTTCGACTGGGAGGGCATCCAGAAGGCCTACGAAAAGAACCTGAAAAAGGGCAAGATCGTCGCCGGCGGTTCCACCATCAGCCAGCAGCTGGCCAAGAATCTGTTTCTCTCCTCCCGCAAGGTGTTCTGGCGCAAGGCCGAGGAGGCGGTGATCACGGTGATGCTGGAAAAGATGATGAGCAAGCGCCGCATTCTCGAGATCTACCTTAATGTGATCGAATGGGGCAACGGCGTGTTCGGCGCCGAAGCGGCGGCGCGCCATTACTACCAGACCAGCGCGTCCAGCCTGTCCGCCGAGCAGGCGGCCCGACTCGCTTCGATGGTGCCCAATCCGCGCTATTACGACAGCCACCCCAATGCGCGCGGCCTGGAAAGAAAAACCGGCATCATCCTGGCGCGGATGAACCAGGTGCAGGCACCGTAGTAGGTCGGGCTTCAGCCCGACATGTCGGGTTAAAACCCGACCTACGATAGCGACATTTTATATTGACAGGCTGCTAGCCGCTCTATCCAGGGCGAACGGCGATTTCTTGATAGAGTGACAAGAGTTAATCCGGAGCGCACGAGATGAACCTGAATCCTTCTTTGATCCGTCGCAAGCGCTGGCAGCTGTTTGTTCAGGTGCTGGGGGTCATGATTCTGGCCGAAGGCCTGATGCTCCTGGCGATGCACTGGCTGCTCCCCGCTTTCGGTCATGCCTACACTCCCGGCCACATTGTCGCCGATGTCGGCCTGATGAGCCTGATCTGCGCACCGATCCTGTGGTGGGCCATCGTCGGCCCGCTTTTCCATGCGCACCGGCAGGCCGACGACAAATTTCGCAGCGTGGTGGAACAATCGCTGGCGGGCATCTACATCTACCAGGGAGGCCGGTTGATTTATGCCAATCCCAAGCTGGCCGAAATCTTCGGTTACGCCTGCGAAGAAATGGAACGAATTTCTCCACTCGATCTGGTAGCGCCGCAGGATCGTGCCAAGGTGACCGAGAATCTGCGCCGGCGCCTCGATGGCGAGGTGGAGGACATCGCCTATTCCTTCCAGGGTCGGCGCAAGGACGGCTCAGCCATCGAAGTCTCCGTCCATGGACGGCGTGCCGTCATTATGGGCAAACCGGCGATTGTTGGTGTGCTGCTGGATGTGACCGAACAGCATCATGCCATCGCCGCCTTGCGCGACAGTGAGACCATGCTGCGCGAAATCACCACGGTGATGGGGGAAGCGGTCTATGCGCTCGACCGGGACGGCCATGTGATCTTCATCAACCCCGCGGCGGAACAGCTGCTGGGGTGGAGCAAGGAGGAGCTGCTCGGGCGCCACGGCCACGAAACCTTTCATCACAAGAAGCCGGATGGCTCCCCCTTCCCGCGCCAGGAATGCCCGGTATTCAAGACCATCCACTCCGGTCGCACCTATCGCAGCGAAGAGGATTTCATGGTGCGCAAGGACGGCAGTTTTTTGCCGGTAACCATTGTTTCCACCCCGCTGCTGCGCGAGGGCGAGATCGTCGGCTCGGTGGCGGCTTTTCACGACATCACCGAGCGCAGGCAGGCGATGGAGCGCATTCAATACCTCGCCCATTACGACGCGCTCACCGGCCTGCCCAACCGCCGTCTGCTGGAAGACCGGCTGGAACAGGCGCTAGCGCGCGCCAAGCGCAACCAGCGGTCGCTGGCGGTCATGTTTCTCGATCTGGATCGCTTCAAACAGGTCAATGACACGCTCGGCCATGACCAGGGCGATGAATTGCTGAAAGCGGTGGCGCAACGCCTGACGGCCGCCGTCCGCCAGGAAGATACCGTGTCACGCCTTGGCGGTGACGAGTTCGTGGTGGTGCTGCCGGAAATCGCCAGTGCCGGAGATGCCGAAATCGCCGCACAAAAAATTGTCGAAGCGATGCGCTCCCCGGTGAAGCTGGAGAACCAGGAGCTGCATGTCACCACCAGCGTCGGTCTGGCGGTTTATCCGCAGGACGGCGGGGACGTCGTCAGCCTGATGAAGAATGCCGACAGCGAGATGTATCGGGCAAAAGAAAGCGGACGCGATCGTTACTGTATTGCCCGTGCCTCCAGCCTTTAATTGACAGCAAAAGCCCGCCAGGATTACAATTACGCCGTTTTCATAGCTAGGGTTTTCACCTTGGACAGTCATAGTTGTAGCAGTTTCGCAGCAAACTTTTTGTTCTAGCGGTTACCCCTTCAGCGCTCCTTCGGCCCTGACGGTTTTTCCGCTGGAAAACAGCGGAAAAAAACGGGCACAAGAGCGGTCTCGCCGATTTCGGTCGGCACCCTCGATCCAACCCCATTTTTCCTGAATAGCAGCCAGCTGTCAGCTGTCAGCGATCGGCTTTGGCCGTTGTGCGCGCGAGCCGCGCAGTTTTTGCTGACCACTGACAGCCCAGCGCCAAAGGGACAACGGCATGTCGGAAACAGAACAAACCAAAGTGCAGGAAAGCCTGCAGGAGATACTGCAGCAGGTCATCGAGCTGCTGAGCAGGCATCAGCTGGTGGAAGGGCTCGTCCACAAGCAGGACATGCCTCGCCATGATTTGGTCGAGATCCTGGTGCACAAGCAGCATCTGGCCGAATTGCAGAAAAAGCTCGACGAGCTTCACTCCGCCGATATTGCCTACATCCTCGAAGCCTTGCCGCTGGAGCAGCGCCTGCTGGTCTGGGACCTGGTCAAGGTCGAGCGGGATGGCGACATCCTGCTGGAAGTTTCCGATGCGGTGCGGGAATCCCTGATCGCCAGCATGGACAGCGAGGAACTCCTCGCCGCCGCCGAACAGCTCGATACCGACGAGATCGCCGACCTCGCTCCCGACCTGCCGCACGACGTGATGCAGGAGCTGCTCGAATCGCTCGACAGCCAGAACCGCGCCCGCCTGCAGTCGGCCATGTCCTACCCGGAGGATACGGTCGGCTCGCTGATGGATTTCGACATGGTTTCGATCCGCGACGATATCAGCCTGGAAGTGGTATTGCGCTACCTGCGCCGGCTGGGCGAGCTGCCGGGCCATACCGACAAACTGTTCGTGGTCGACCGCAACGACAACTTCAGAGGGGTGCTGTCCCTCAAGCGGCTGCTGGTCCATGATCCCGAGGCGAGCGTGGCGGCGGTGATGGCCGAGGATGCGGTGACCTTCCATCCCGATTCAGAAGCCGGCGAAGCCGCTTCGGCGTTCGAGCGCTATGACCTGGTTTCCGCCCCGGTGGTGGACCGGAACAACAAGCTGGTGGGACGCCTGACGGTGGACGTGATGATGGACTTCATTCGCGAAGAGACCGACAGCGAAATGCTCTCCATGGCCGGCTTGCGCGAAGAGGAAGATCTGTTCGCCACGGTGTGGAAAAGTATCCAGAACCGCTGGACCTGGCTGGCCCTCAACTTGGTGACGGCGTTCATCGCTTCGCGCGTGATCGGGGTGTTCGAAGGGTCGATCGAGAAGATCGTGGCGCTGGCCGCTCTGATGCCGATCGTTGCCGGGATCGGCGGCAACTCCGGCAACCAGACCACGACCATGATCGTCCGCGCCCTGGCGCTGGGGCAGATTCGTGGCAGCGGCATCCGCAAGCTGTTCCTCAAGGAACTCGGCGTCAGCCTGGTCAACGGGCTGATCTGGGGCGGCATCATCGGCCTGGTCGCCTGGTTCATCTACCGCAACGCCGCGCTGGGCGTGGTGATGACCGGCGCGATGATGCTCAACCTCGTGCTGGCGGCGCTGATGGGCGTGCTGATCCCGATGCTCATGCACAAGCTCGGGCGCGATCCGGCGGTGGGCTCCAGCGTGATGATCACCGCCGTGACCGACAGCGGCGGCTTTTTCATTTTTCTCGGCCTGGCCACGCTTTTCCTGCTTTAATGAAAGGGTGCTGTTGGTTTACCGGTAAAAAACGGCAATTGCTTAACCGCAGAGGCGCAGAGGCGCAGAGAAAAAACAAGAGTTACAATATTGTGCGACACCACCCATTTGGAGAGGCAGACAATTGCTGTAGCCCATGATTTCTCTGCGTCTCCGCGCCTCTGCGGTTCAACTGGGTTTTTAAGGGTAAATAGGCTCATGCCGTTTTCGCCTTTCTATTTAGCGCTGCTTCTGGTCGCGCTCGGCCTGCTGGCCGTCTTTGTCCAGGTCGGCGCCCTGACCCTGGCCTTCGACAAGCTCGGCCTGTCTCCCCATTCCGCCACGTTGTTGCTGTCCGTCTCGCTGCTCGGCAGTCTGATCAACCTGCCGCTGTTCAGCGTCAAGGCAGAGGGGCCGCCGCCCCCCATGCCGCAACCGTTCCGCAGCCTGCTCAGGCTGCCGCCGATGGCGTTTACCGGCAAGACCGTGGTTGCGGTCAACGTTGGCGGCTGCCTGGTGCCGTTGGGTTTTTCTGCCTACTTGCTGCATCACACCCTGCTCAGTCTGTGGAGCGTGATCGGGACGGTGGCGCTGGTATCCATGGTGTGCCGGCTGGCAAGCCGTCCGGTGCCGGGCGTGGGCATCGGCATTCCCATATTTGTCGCACCGCTGGTCGCGGCGATGACCTCTCTCATCATCGACCCGCAGTACAGCGCACCGCTTGCCTACATCAGCGGCACCCTGGGCGTCTTGATCGGGGCCGATATTTCCCGTATCAACGACATCCGCAAAATGGGAGCGCCCTTCGCCTCGATCGGCGGGGCAGGGACTTTCGATGGGATTTTCCTCAGCGGCATCGTCGCCGTACTGCTGACCTGAAAAATTTTTTTAGACGCTGGGAATAAATGGTTGTTCCGGGGTGTTTACCTGAGTGTAATTCCCTTCAATTGAATCAACAGGAGCAAACCATGAACAAGAAAACCCATTCTTTCGCTGCCGCCGTACTGCTTTCCCTTTCCGCCGCTGCTTTCGCCGGACCGGCTGACGATGCCAACGCCCACTTCAAGGCGATCGCCGCCGGCAATGTCGAGCAGATCATGCAAGGTTACGCTGACAATGCCAGTTTCCAATGGGTAGGCGGGCCGCTCGATGGCGCTTATGCCGGCAGCGACAAGATCCGTGAAACCTGGGAAAAGTTCGCCAAGGCCAACGCGCCGCTCGAAGTGACCGTGGCGAAGCTGGAAGAAAGCGCCAACCCCAAGGGCAGCACCGTCACCGCCAATGTCGAATTCAAGGGCAAGGCCGCGATCAAGGTGCGCTACGTGCTGGTTTACCGCGAAGGCAAACTGGTGAACGAGGTGTGGCAGATTGACCCGAAGCTCACGCTGGGTTATTAAGGCCAAGTGGAAAAGTTTGACCGCCTGATCGAGGAACATATCCCCCGCCTGCGCCGCTATGCCCGGGCACTGGCGGGGGATCGCGCGCGCGCCGACGATCTGGTGCAGGATACGTTGGAGCGTGCCTGGGGCAAGTTCCATTTGTGGCGGCGTGGCAGCGACCTGCGTGCCTGGCTGTTTTCCATCATGCACAATGTGTATGTGAACGGCGTCAGGAAAGGCAGCGCAGTACCCATGCTGCTGCCGCTGGAGGATGATGCGCTGGACGTGCCGGTGCGTGCCGCCCAGGAGGACGGGCTCCAGGTCCGGGATGTGCATGCTGCGCTCGCCTGCCTGCCGCAAGAGCAGCGCGAAGTCTTGCTGCTGGTCGGGCTGGAGGAAATGCGTTACGAGGAAGTGGCGAAAGTGCTGGATGTGCCGCTGGGAACGGTGATGTCGCGCCTGTCGCGCGGACGCGAGCGTCTGCGCCAGATCATGGCGGGCGGCGCCGTGCCGGCATTGAGGGTGGTGAAATGAGCGAGCCGATGCAGACCGCGAACGAGGACGAATTGCAGGCCTATGCCGATGGCCAGCTGGATGAACCGCGCCGTACGGAGGTGGCTGCCTGGCTGGCGAGCCATCCTGCCGAGGCCGGGCGGGTGGAGGATTACCGGCGCCAGAATGTGGCCTTGCACGCCCTGTTCGATCCGGTGCTGGACGAGCCGGTGCCGCAGCGGATGCAAAGACCGCAGCCGGCCTCCTGGTCCAGCATGCCCTTGCTGCGCCATGCCGCGGTAGTGGCGTGGCTGGCGATCGGCGGCACGCTCGGCTGGTTCCTGCATGGCGCGCAGGATGTGCGTTCCGGCACCAGCATGGCCTTTGTCCGCCAGGCGGCCGTGGCCCATGTGGTTTATACCCCGGAAGTGCGCCACCCGGTCGAGGTGGGCGCAGAGCAGGAAGCCCACCTGGCGGCCTGGCTGTCGAAGCGGCTGGGCGTTTCAGTCAGGGTGCCGCACCTGAGCGAGGCCGGCTATGACTTGGTCGGCGGCCGGCTGCTGCCCGGCAGCAGCGGCCCGGCAGCACAGTTCATGTACCAGGACGGGCGCGGCCAGCGTCTCACCCTGTACGTGCGGACGGATGGCGGCGGCAGCCGGGAAACCGCATTCCGCTATGCACGTGAAAACAACATCGGGGTGTTCTACTGGATCGACGGGCCGCTCGGCTATGCGCTATCCGGCGACCTGGAAAAGCCCGAACTGCTGAAAGTGGCGCAAGCCGTTTACCACCAGCTTAACCCTTAACCCTATAATCCGCAGATGGCGCAGATTCACACAGATAAAACCCCGGTGAATCAGGTGGTTGCCAGTCAATCGCACATAACCGTCAGGGTGAGTCAAACAATGAAGTCAACGCATTGAAATATCTGTGTAAATCTGTGGTCATCTGTGGATAACTGATTTTCAAGGTTAAACTTGAGCAGGAATTTCG
>JAIOJM010000170.1 GCA_019911785.1 Sulfuricella sp.
CGTGGCGCGCGAGATTTCCAGTTCGCCAAGAAAAACCTCGAGGGGAACAATCTTGCGTTCATGCAGCAGCTGGTCGATGCGATAGAAGCGTTCCGTGCGGTCCATGAAAATTCCCTGAGGGGATTCTGGTGTCTCATCCTATGAGACACACTATACCCCACAATGCATGACAGAACGAAGGCGCCTATCTGAAAAACGGCATGACTTGACTTGAAAGGGCATAGAGATGGAAAACCATAACGGACTGAAACTGATGATGGCGATACGCCGGATCTGCAACCGCGCGGCAGAGGAGGGAAAAACCACCGTGCGGCCGGCCACGCTGCGCCAGATGGACAGGCACATCAGCCGGATGCGCAAAGCCCTCAAGGCCGGGCCATCCGGAAAAGCGGTCAGCGCAAGCCTGTTTTGACCACTGATGGTATTGAACAAGGGAAGCGCTGTTTATTTGTCGCACCGGCGAAAGCCGGTGTCCAGTGCTTTGAATTTTCTAGATTCCGGCCTGGCCGTCACCCCGGAAGGGGGTAATCCGGGGCGGAATGACGATTTGTCATTTAATCAGCGCTTCCCAAGGAGAAAAAAATGAAACTAGGTATCGTCAGCAGCCACGCCAGAATGAGCATGAAGCGCCGCGGCATCCCGCCCCAGGCTCTGGAAACGCTGTTCGCCTACGGCCGGGTGGCCAATGCGCCCCACGGCAGCCGGGTGGTGTATTTCAGCAGCGTGGGAAAGGCCGCGCTGTCAAAATCGCTGCCTCCAAACCAGATCGACCGCTGGGCGGATATGTATGCCGTCCTTGACCCGCAAAACGAGGTGATCACGGTGGGCTACCGCACCAACCGGATACGGCGTGCCAAACACTGACCCCGATCTTGACAACAATGTAACGGTTTTCCGAGCGGCAGCCATGCCAGCGCAAGGCAGCCAGTGCCAGTGCCAATGCATGGGAAGCGTTGTAGCCCAGATCGAAGCGGCTCTCGATAGAGAAGATCGGTTACGAACCCACTTGATGAAGCGCCACAAAGTAAAGGACAGAGGAACTGGCATACGCCGCTTTCCGAGCCGTGATCTTTACGCGCGTTACGGGCTGTACAAGGTTTCTGCAGTCGCGGGCTGGAACTCGGCGCATGCCTCGGCATGAAGAACATCGGAAAGCCGTGTGCGGGAGAACCGCATGCACGGTTTGATGAGGGAGGGCAGGCGAGAGCCTGTTCTCCCTCTACCCTTTGATTTCGAAGGCGAATTGAACCGGGTCGTCTGCGCCATCTAGATCAGCGTAGTTCGTACCAGACACCACGGCCGCTGCCGTGCTGGTTCAGGTGTCCGCGTTCGACCAGCGAACGGAAATGCTGCTTGAGCGTATTGCGGCTCGCTCCGGTCAGTTTGATGGCCTCGCCGATGGTGACGCGACTGTGCTCGCGGGCAAATTCGACGATTTGTAACGAGAGCTCCGGCAAGGCGGCCAGCACCAGCTTTTCGCGCTCGACCTTCTTCTCCAGTCGCCTGACTTGTTCGGCCAGCGACCGCAGGAAGAACGCCAGCCACGGTTGCCAATTGGGGGAATCGGTGCGGATCGATCCCTGGGTTTGCCGCAGCGCCAGGTAGTAGGCTTCCTTGTTCTGCTCGATCACGCTTTCCAGAGAACTGTATGGCACATAGGCATAGCCTGCCTGCAGGAGCAGCAGCGTGGTGAGCACCCGCGAGAGTCGGCCATTGCCGTCCTGGAACGGGTGGATTTCCAGAAACACCACCACCCACAGAGCGATGATCAACAAAGGATGCAGGCGCCCCGCCGCGCGTTCCTCTTGCAACCAGGTCACCAGTTCCGTCATCAGGCGTGGCGTGTCGAAGGGCGTGGCCGTCTGAAACACAACGCCGATCTGCGCGCCGTTCTCATCGAAGGCGACGACACTGTTGGACGTGGTCTTGTAGTTGCCGCGATGCCGGGCATCCTTCTCGCTGTAGACGAGCAGGTTCTGATGCAACTGCTTGATGTGGTTTTCGGTGAACGTAATGTCTTGCCACGACGTAAACACCAACTCCATCACTTCCGCGTAACCGGCTACCTCCTGTTCGTCACGGCTGGTGAAGGTCTTGATCTGCAGGTTGGATAGCAGTCGCTCGACCTCCCGGTCGGACAGTTTGCTGCCCTCGATTCGGGTGGACGAACCGATGCTCTCGATCGTGGCGACGCGGCGCAGTGCCGACAATCGATCGGGCGCAAGTGTGCCCAAGGCACGCCACGCCCCCTTGAACTCGTCGATCTTTGCGATCAGGGTCAAGATTTCTGGCGTGATTTGAATGGAGTCGGATCGGATCATAAAACCAATGCTACACCCAATTACACCCATTATCGAGAGATAACCAATAACACACCCATTCGCATCCAAAAACAGAAACGCGAACTCTCAGTACTGGTCGAGAAGGGCTGTTTTAGCCGACCGGCAAGGGCGGGCGGAGCAGTGGTTACGAGATTGTTTGGTGATACTTGTGTTAAGAATTGTCGTCAGATTTCAAGAAGTGACGACGTTTAGGAACATTCGACCAGTCGGTATGTGGCGCGGTTTTCGGAACTGCGCCATTTGTTTTTTTGATCCCCTGAGCCGGATGTCGGCGGAGCCCCCCTGCCTTTAAGGGGGTGGAGGCAAGGCTGAAACTTTTTCCAGCAACAAGTCCGCCACTTGAACGAGCTCCTTTACCAGTTGTTCATCGATTTCCAGATGTCCTTCGTATTCCGCAAGGTTGCGGCGTTCATGGCACAGTGCCAATATCCGCCAATGCTCTGGGCCAAAATTCAGCGTATGCGGCAAACATTGAAAAACAATGTAACGGTTTTCCGAGCGGTAGCCATGCCAGCGCAAGGCAGCCAGTGCCAGTGCATGGGAAGCGTTGTAGCCCAGATCGAAGCGGCTCTCGATAGATAGCGTTTCTATATGCGCATCTTTCAGCCGAGCTCGGGCGGAGCGTACCAAGCCGTCGAATTCCTTCCGACTTGGCGGTTCCGCTTTAAGCTGGCCGGTTTTTGCCAGGTTCGCCAGGTTTTGGGAGGTCATCATCCGCTCCAATTAAAAATATTTTCGGCTGTTCCAGTATTCGGAGCAGAAAGTCACTGCCCTCCGAAAGTTTGCGTTTGAATTCATCAGGACTATAAACAGTCGGGTTAATGGCACGGCCGATTTGGCTTTCCGTTTGAGCCAAGCAAGAAAATACATCGCTATAGGACAAATTCTCACCAATCACCATCACGTCAATATCGCTACGTGCAGTATCGCTGCCCTTGGCGACCGATCCGTAAATGAAAGCCGCGCGGATGCTGTTTTGCAACGGGGCCAATGCCCCACGCAGAACATCCGCCACGCCGAAAGTTTTCAAGGCAATGCCGCGCAGTTCCTCGAAAATCGGCGATTGACGGTTGGCCTGGTAGTGCTTCTGGTTGCCGATCTTCGTTACCGAAAGCAGCCCGGCTGCCGTCAGCTTTTCCAGTTCCCGTTGCACCGCACCCGTGCCAGCGCCTGCGAAGCGGACGATTTCGTTCGCGTAGTAACTTCTGTCTGGATTGCCGAACAGCAGCCCGACTACGCGCTGCTGTGTTTTTGTAAATAAGGCATCTGATAGACTGGCTTTTGTCGTTCCCATATCGGGAATGATAATACCCACTAAGGGAATTATCAATATTTATATGTTGTCGCGAGTAGTCAAATGTTTAACGTCTTGATGAATTGATCGGCGGTAATGATGGGGCAGGAAAACTGGCCGGCAAGGCACAGCAAATCCTGGTCGCCACTCACGAGATAGTCAGCCTTGCCCGCA
>JAIOJM010000014.1 GCA_019911785.1 Sulfuricella sp.
TCCCCGACGAGGACAAGGCGCTGGATTCAATTTACGCCGAAGTGCTCGAAGTCGATCCCAATGCGCAATGCCGTCTGATGAAGGGCGGACACATTGGCGGTGCCGATGGGGTAAAAACCTGGCTATAATACGCGGCAATAACAAGATGCTGGAGAACCCCTCGTGACATTAGTTTCAACCCTGCTGCCCATCGACGTCGCATTGGGGGTCATCGTCTATTGGCTGCTGCTGGGCTTGGCGGGCCTGCTGCTGCAAAACACCCGCGCCATCACGCAGTTTATTTTTCCTGCCGGTGCCTTGGGCGCCTTGGTTCTGGCGGTTGCAGCATTGGGCAGCCTGGGCAGCGGCGCCAACGTTGCGGTGCTGCCGCTCGGCCTGCCCGACCTGCCCTTCCATCTGCGCCTGGATTCGCTGTCCGCATTTTTCCTGCTGCTGCTCGGCGCCGCCAGCATCGGCATTTCGCTCTATTCGGCGGGTTATTTCCGCGACATGCCGGGCAATACCCTCGGACTGCTGTGCTTCGAGTACCACATCTTTCTCGCCGGCATGGCGCTGGTATTCCTCGCCGATGACGCCTACCTGTTCATGGTGGCATGGGAAACCATGGCGCTGTCCTCCTACTTCCTGGTCACCACCGACCACAACGTCCGCGAAACCCGCCGCGCCGGCTTCCTCTACCTGCTCGTCGCCCACGTCGGCGCAATCGCCATCCTGATGTCCTTCGGCGTGATGCAGGGCGGCCACGGCGACTACACCTTCGCCACCATGCGCGAAGCGCACCTGAACGCTTTCTGGGCCAGCGTCACCTTCCTGCTGGCGCTGTTCGGCTTCGGCGCCAAGGCCGGCATCCTGCCGCTCCATGCCTGGCTGCCCGAGGCTCACCCCGCCGCGCCCTCGCCGGTTTCGGCGATGATGAGTGGGATCATGCTGAAAACCGCAATTTACGGCATCCTGCGCGTCAGCTTCGATCTGCTCGGCATGCAACTGTGGTGGTGGGGCGCGCTGGCGCTGACGCTGGGGCTCGTCACCGCGCTGTTCGGCGTGCTGTTCGCGGCCGTCCAGACCGACATGAAGCGCCTGCTCGCCTATTCCTCGATCGAGAACATCGGCATTATCCTGGCCGGCATCGGCTTGGCCATCATCTTCCACTCTTTCGAAAAAGAAGCGCTGGCAGCGCTGGCGCTCACCGCTGCCCTGTACCACTCGCTCAACCACGCCTTCATGAAGGGGCTGCTGTTTCTCGGCACCGGCTCGGTGCTGCACGCCACCGGCGAACGCAATCTGGGCAAGCTGGGGGGACTCATCCACCGTATGCCGAAACTGGCGCTGCTGGTGCTGGTCGGCACCCTCGCGCTCGCCGGCCTGCCGCCCCTCAACGGCTTTGTTTCCGAATGGCTGCTGCTGCAGGCCTTCCTGCTGTCCCCGGGACTCCCCCACCCCTACCTCAACATGCTGATTCCGATTGCCGCGGCCGCGCTCGCGCTGGCAGCGGCACTCGCCGGCTACGTCATGGTCAAGTTCTACGGGGTGATTTTTCTCGGCCAGCCGCGAGAAGCCAAAGTGGTCGAACAGGCGCATGATATCGGCATCTGGGAGCGGGCCGGGCTGATCTGGCTCGCCCTGGGCTGCATCCTGCTGGGGGTATTCCCGGTGTTCTTCATCCTGCACATCGATTTTGTCACCCAGCTGCTGGTCGGCCACACGCTGGGCGTCAGCGCCGCCCAGACCGGCTGGATGTGGCTCACCCCGATCCAGCCGGAGCGCGCCAGCTACAGCCCGTTATTCTTGTTCGTGATCATCATCATCGGCGTGCTCTTCACCATGCTCGTGGTAAAGAAGTTCTATCACGGCCGCCTGCGCCGCGGCCCGGCCTGGGATTGCGGCTATCCCGAACAGACTGCGCGCATGCAGGATACCGCGGAGGGTTTCGGCCAGCCGATCCGGCAGATTTTCGAACTGTTCTTCGGCATCACCCGAAAAGTACCCAGCCCGTTCGACAAGAAGCCCCATTACCACGGTGAAACCAGGGATCTGCTGTGGGAGTGGTGCTATCTTCCGATCGCCCGGTTCACCGAGACTCTTTCCGCGCTGATCGGCAAGCTGCAACATGGCCGCATCCATGTTTACCTGCTGTACAGCTTTGTCACCCTGCTTGCACTACTGGCGTTTATCCGATGAACGGCATACTTCTACAACTCTTTCAAGACACGCTGGTGGTGCTGATCGCCCCCCTGCTGCTGGGCTGGGTCAACCAGTGCCGCGCCTGGCTGCAAAACCGTAGCGGCGCCGGCGTACTGCAGCCCTACCGCAACCTGGTCAAGCTGTTCCACAAAGACGCAGTGCTGGCGAACAATGCCTCGCCGCTGTTCCGTGTCACACCCTACATCCTGTTCGCCAGCATGTGGCTGGCGGCCTCACTGGTGCCGGTCATCGCGACGGATCTGCCGCTTGCCCCGGCGGTGGACGTGATCGCCCTGGTCGGCATCTTCGCGCTGGCACGGGTGTTCGTCTCGCTTGCGGCGATGGATATCGGCACCTCCTTCGGCACTCTGGGCGCGCGCCGCGAAATGCTGGTCGGCTTTCTCGCCGAACCGGCCCTGCTGATGGTGTTTTTCACCGCTGCCATAATCAGCCAGTCCACCTCGCTGGTCACTATTGTCGAAACCCTGGCGCACAGGCAGTTCATAATTCACCCCAGCCTCGCCTTCGCCGCCGTCGCTTTCGTCATGGTATTGCTGGCCGAAAACGCCCGCATCCCGGTGGACAACCCCTCCACCCACCTCGAACTGACCATGATCCACGAAGCCATGATCCTGGAATATTCGGCCCGCCACCTGGCCCTGATCGAATGGGCCAGCGCGCTCAAGCTGCTTGCCTATACCACCATCGGCATTGCCCTGTTCCTGCCCTGGGGCATCGCCGAGGCCGGCAACTGGCAAGCAATGCCGCTGGCGCTGGCAGCCCTGTTCCTCAAGCTGATGGCGGCAGGTGCCAGCCTCGCACTGCTCGAGACCGTCTCCGCCAAGATGCGCATTTTCCGCGTGCCCGAGTTCATGGGCACCGCCTTCCTGCTGGCGGTGCTGGGCATGCTTATCCATTTCCTGCTGGGGAGCTGACATGGCGAATTTTTCAGGTCAACTCATCAACCTGCTTGCTGCCCTGCTGCTGCTGGTTTCGTTCGCCATGCTGTCGCAGCGCCGGGTGCTGTCGCTGATCAACCTGTTCGCGTTGCAGGGGTTGATGCTCGCCGTCAGCACCGCGATCGTGGCCTGGTCCTCGCACCAGCATCACCTTTACTACTCGGCGGCGCTGACCCTGGTGCTGAAAGTGATTATCCTGCCGTGGATTCTGCACCGCCTGATTCGCAAGCTGAACGTCAAATGGGACGTCGAGACGCTGTTCAACATCCCGACCACCATGCTGGTCGGCATCGCCCTGGTGGTGTTTGCCTTCAACCTGGCGGCGCCGATTTCGGAAATGGCCGGCACCATCACCAAAAGCACCCTGGGCATCGCCATGGCCAGTGTGCTGCTCTCTTTCCTGATGATGATCACGCGCAGCAAGGCGGTACCGCAGGTAATCGGCTTCCTCGCCATGGAAAACGGCCTGTTCTTCGCCGCCACCAGCGCCACCTACGGCATGCCGCTGGTGGTGGAACTGGGCATCGCCCTCGACGTGCTGGTCGGCATGGTCATCCTGGGCATCTTCTTCTTCCAGATCCGGGAAACCTTCGACAGCCTGGATCTGAAGCACATGGAAAAACTCAAGGAAGACTGACGTGGAAATTCTCTGGATACTGGCGATTCCCCTGATCGGCGGCCTGCTGCTGGCGCTGTTCGGCTGCCAGCGCTTCGCCCCCGAACTGAACTCCGTCATGAGTTTCGGCACTTTCGTGGCATCAGCCTTCCTCACCGTCCGGGTCATTACCGACGGCCCGATCACCGCGATGAACGAGCAGTTCTTCGTCGATTCATTCAACGTCTTCCTGGTTGCGCTGACCGCCTTCGTCGCCTTCACCACCTCGCTGTTCTCTCGCCCCTACATGCGCATCGAGCAGGCACACGGCAAGCTCACCATCAACATGCTGCGTCTCTATCACAGCATGTACCAGTTGTTCACCTTCACCATGCTGCTGGCGCTCCTGACCAACAACCTCGGCATCATGTGGGTCGCGATGGAAGCGGCAACCTTGACCACCGTGCTGCTGGTCTCGCTCTACCGCACCCCGGCCAGCCTGGAAGCGGCGTGGAAATATTTCATCCTGTGCGGCGTCGGCATCGCCCAGGCACTGTTCGGCACCATCCTGCTCTATTTTGCGGCGGAGAAAGTGCTGGGCGCGGGCGGCAACGCGCTGCTGTGGACCCATCTCGATGCGGTCAAGACCCAGCTCGAACCGACCGTGCTGTCGCTGGCCTTCGTCTTCCTGCTGGTGGGCTACGGCACCAAGGTCGGCCTGGCACCGCTGCACAACTGGCTGCCCGATGCCCATGCCGAAGGCCCGACACCGGTTTCCGCCGTGCTTTCCGGTTTGCTGCTCAACGTCGCACTGTACGCCGTGGTGCGCTCCAAGGTGCTGGTAGATGGCGCACTCGGCAACCATCTCGCCGGCAACCTGATGATGGGCTTCGGCTTGCTTTCCGTGGTCATGGCCGCCTTCTTCCTGTCGCGCCAGAAGGACGTCAAGCGCATGTTCGCCTACTCCTCGATCGAGCACATGGGGCTGATGACCTTCGCCTTCGGCATGGGCGGCGCGGTGGCCACCTTCGCCGGCTTGCTGCACATGACGGTGCACTCCCTCACCAAATCGGCGATTTTCTTCGCCGTCGGCCATGCCACGCAGAAATCCGGCACCCAGCTGATGGAAAACATCCGCGGCCTGATCACGACCAACCCCACCATCGGCTGGGGCCTGGCCATCGGCTCCCTGGCCATCCTCGGCATGCCGCCGTTCGGCGTGTTCGCCAGCGAGTTCCTGATCATCACCACCGCCATGCACGCTTACCCGTGGACCACGCCGTTCCTGCTCGCCGCGCTGGGCGTGGCGTTCGCCGCGATATTCAGCCGGGTCCAGAGCATGGTCTTCGGCGAAACCACCGGCGAGCGCCTGCCCCATCCGCCCGCGCTGGTGCCGGTGTTCGTGCATCTGGGACTGGTGCTGCTGCTCGGACTGTACATCCCGCCCTACTTGGCTGACTGGTACCGCCAGGCAGCGGCGTTAATTGGTTAACTTCAGTGAGGAGCAAGCAGTGAGCAGTAAGCGGAAAGGTCAAAATCGGAGCCGGGGGTTACCGCTCACTGCTTCCCGCTCACCGCTCCCGGACTGCAAACAATGAGACTAGACGAATTTCCGACAATATTTCCCAAACTGCCCGGCGCCATGCCGATCTGGCACGGCACGGTGGATGCCGTTCAATTCCGCAGCCTGTGCGAGCAGGTGGCGCATGGCGGCGGCAAGCTGGTCGCGCTGTGGGGCAGCGATGAACTGGCGCGCGATGCCGGGTATGCGCTGCATGTCTCGCTGGTCACCGCCATCGGCATGCTGTGCCTGACCCTGCCGCTGGGTTCGGAGCGTCCGGCCTACCCCGACATCAGCGACCTCTTCCCCGGCGCCAGCCGGATGCAGCGCGCCGCAGCCGACCTGCTCGGCCTGCACGCCACCGGCGCGGACGACCATCGCAAGTGGATACGCCACGGCTCCTGGCCAGGCAGCGTGCACCCGCTGCGCAAGAATTTCGACGGCAATACCGTATTTCCGACCGAAACCGATGGCTACCCCTTCGTTTCCGTCAGCGGCGATGGCGTGCATGAAATTCCCGTCGGCCCGGTCCATGCCGGCACCATCGAGCCGGGGCACTTCCGCTTTTCGATCATCGGCGAACGCGTGCTGCGCCTGGAAGAGCGCCTGGGCTACAAGCACAAAGGCATCGAAAAACGCTTCGAGAGCATGAATCTCGAACAGGGCGCCAGGCTCGCCGGGCGGATCAGCGGCGACAGCACCGTAGCCTATGCCTGGGCCTACTCCCAGGCGGTGGAAAGCGTCACCGGCACCACGCCACCGCCCCGCGCCCTGGCGCTGCGCGCCGTGCTGCTCGAACTGGAGCGCATCCACAACCACCTCGGCGACCTCGGTTACCTGGGTAACGACGTGGCGCTGGCATTCGGCTTCGCCCAGTTCTGGATACTCAAGGAAGACGTACTGCGGCTGAACGGCGATCTGTTCGGACACCGCTACCTGATGGACAAAGTGGTGCCCGGCGGCATCGCCTGCGACCTCGACGAGAAGGGCCGCGAACGCATCCTGCAGGCGTTCGAACATCTCGAACACGAGATCGATATCCTGAAAGACATTTACGACGAGCACGCCGGCGCCCAGGATCGCTTCCTCACCACCGGACGTGTCTCGCCCGACCTGGCGGCGCAACTGGGGTTGACCGGTTTGCCGGGGCGGGCCAGCGGCCAGGCCTGGGACCTGCGCGCCCAGTTCCCCTGCGCACCCTACGATAGTCTCGATGTGCGCATGGCCACCCATCTCAATGGTGACGTTGCGGCCCGGGTCACGGTACGTTTCGAGGAAGTGCTGGAATCGATGCGCTTGATCCGCCTGATCCTGGATCAGCTGCCGGCGGGAGAACTCTGCGCAACCATAGGTGACGCGCCGGAAAATGCGCTCGGGCTGGGCTGGGTGGAAGGCTGGCGCGGCGAGATTCTGATTGCGCTGCATACCGGCAAGAACAACGCGATCCATCGCCTGCACCCGCACGACCCGTCATGGCAGAACTGGCCGGTGCTGGAGCACGCGATCATCGGCAACATCGTGCCGGATTTCCCGCTCATCAACAAATCGTTCAACCTGAGCTACACCGGGCAGGACTTATAATTCATTTTCACCGCAGAGACGCGGAGGCGCAGAGGAATTCAAAACTCAAACTCCGGCAAAGGCACCGTAATTGGCTAAACCGGGACAGACAAGTTGCTGAGGTTTTCCTCTGCGTCCTCCGCGTCCTCTGCGGTTAACGCTTTTGGTTAATAAAATTATGTACCAGATCATCAAGCAAATACTGAAAACCGGCATCAAGACCGAAACGCCTCCCCAGCCCGACGATGCGCTGCGCGTGGAAGTCCAGAACCTGCAGGAACAAATCCTGCGCCATGTCGGCAGTGCACTGGCGATCCGATGCGTGGACGCGGGCTCCTGCAACGGCTGCGAGCTGGAAATCCACGCCCTCAACAACGCCTATTACAACATCGAAGGCCTGGGTATCCACTTCGTTGCCAGCCCGCGGCACGCCGACATGCTGCTGGTGACCGGGCCGGTTTCGCGCCACATGGAAATTGCGCTCAAGCGCACCTACGATGCCACGCCCGAGCCCAAGCTGGTGGTCGCCGTCGGCGACTGCGGCTGCGACGGCGGCCTCTTCGGCGAGAGCTACGCCAGCTGCGGCAAAATTTCCAACGTGATCCCAGTCGATGTCGCCATTCCCGGCTGCCCCCCCACACCGACCGCTCTCCTGCAAGGCATCCTCACCGCCGTGACCAGCAAAAAAACCGGCACTTAGAAGCAACTCAATCAGTAACCACCATCTCCAGATCTCTGGAGTGCCAGTTAAGCACTGCGGTTTGCATGAACATCCTGCTCGCCAGCCCGGGGTGCCCGGTGCGGATCACTTCGGCCGCAAACTGGGAAAGGAAGCGCGACTTGAGCTCGGCACGCGCACGGTCCACGCCGATCTCGACATATGGGGCCGAAGCCAGCAGCAGGAAGCCATCGTCGGGGATGCGTCCGGCACGCATGTTGTTCTCGATGATGCCCGCCGCCTGACGGATCGGGTCGGCCAGATCGGGGCTGTAGGGGCCGATGATCAGGGCGAGGTTGGGCATGTGCAGGAAATCGAAGCCTCGGCCCACGCAGATCATCCACTCCCGATGCTCGATGTCGAGCGCCCGCGCGGCACGCTTCACTTCGGCAATGTGGTCGATATTACCCAGGACGAGGGGCAGCAAATCCTGGCGGACCTGGTTCGGCATGTCGGGGTACAAAGCCTCCAGGCGCAGTCCCAGGGTATCCCCGTCCTCGGGACCCAGCGTGGAAACATCGAGTATCTCGCCATTGGTGCCGTGGAGGATGAGCGCATCCTCGTCGGTCTCGAAACCGCAGACGATGGGGTAGACGGTGCCGTGGCCGCTGCCAAAGACATGCTCTACCTGATTCTTGATCGCATAGGTATGCGCTTTCGCCGCCTCGGTGTCGAAGCAGAAACCGGCGCAGCCGCGATGCTCGTCTCCCCTGGAAAAGTGGTAGGTAATCAGCATCAGCACCCGGCGTCCGGTGGAGACCCTTTCATGCACGTAGTTGGCGAGCACCTCCCCGAGGTGCGGCCATCCCAGGTTGAACATGCCCCCCAGGTTGCGGATCGGCTGGATAATGCCGGGCGGCGTATTGGTGGCGACGGGGATATTGATGCGGCCGTCCATGCATTTGAGCACCACGATGGCGGAAGGATGCTCCGCGAGATAGCGCTCGCGGGCCAGGAACGACTCCGGGCTGCAATAGGAAGCCGAGTGCCTGCGGGCGAGGTCCAGCAGCCAATCGATGCGCTCCTGGATGGTCTTGCTGTGGATGCCCATGGACAGCCTTTATGTCTCCGGAGGATTCCAGGCAACGGCGTGAGTTTCGCCGGGCATTCGGAACCCAGTGTTGAAAATTGCAGAGCGCCTGCCGAGCATTTTGCTTCTACTGCGCCAGCCTGCCATGATGGCAGAATCGGTGATGGGTGATGGGGAATCACTCATGACTTTACCCATGACTCATCCACCCACCCAGCCGGCAATGGTCAACAACAGAAGCAATACCAGCCACAGCACCACCGTGCGCCATACCAGGCTGACGGCGCTATCCAGGTAGTCGGCATCGGCGTCATCGCCCAGACCGAGTTCGGGTCGGAACTCGATGTTGCCGCCATAGCTCAGAGGCTCGCCCAGCTTGACGCCCAAGGCCCCCGCGCCGCTCGCCAGCACGATGCCGATGCCCTTTTGCACCCAGGCCGACGCCTGGGAACGCCAGCAATATACGGCATCCTCGAAATCGCCGACCACCGCAAAGCTGATGGCGCTCAGGCGCAGCGGCACCCAGTCCATCAGAGCGAAAGCCTGCGCGGAGAACTTGCCGAACTCACCAAAGTCACGCTGGTCCAGGCCGCCCCATTTCTGGCTAAGCAGTTGGGACAGGCGATAGAGCACCGCGCCGGCAGGGCCGAGCACGACGAACCAGATAATGACGCCGAGCAGATTTCTATGCGCGCAGCCCAGCGTTTGCTCGATACCCACGCGGGCGATTTCCGCAGCGCCAAGCTCGTCGGCCGGGCGCCCGTGCCACTGGGAAAGCAGGCGGCGCGCCTCGCCCAAATCAGCCGCACGCAATGCGGCAGCAATCCTCTCGGCTTGCCCGCCCAACTGCTTCAGGCTTAACAGCGGATACAGCACAACCGCGCTAAACGCCCAGGCCGGCAGCGAGTTGAGATGATACAGTCCGGCATAAATGCCGCCGACCGCTACCGCCGGCAGCAACACCGCCAGTAGCCACGCCACCACGCCATGCACATTCTGGCCGGCGTTGAAATGACGCTCGAGATAATTCGCGTAGCGGGTAAACAGCAAGCTGACCGGGTTGCTGCTGCCCAACGGGCGGAAATGTTCGAGCAGCAGGGCGGCAATCAGGGAAAACAGGCTCATGGGCGTTCTCAGATATCCATTTCAACCGTCAAAGTACTATTCTGGTAAATTTCCAGCGTCGGCAGCTTGAGCTTCATGCCGTGTTCATCCAGGTATTTCAGCAGCGCCGCATAGGCCTTGCCGGCCGCCAGCCTGGGATGTGCCCGCAGCTGCACAACGACCACTGGCCGGGCGGGAACGTCCGCCAGCTTGAGCGGCTCGCGCACGCTGGCGCCGGCCGCCACCAGATAGCCGGTCCGCGCCGTCAGCATGGACTTGGCGGTGGTGCGCGGGTCGTGCTGCATCAAGGTGATCGCTGCACCGTGGGCGACCCCCTGGGCCTGCAACGCCCGTAGCGCCTCCAGTTGCCTGTCGGGCAGTTTGACATAATCGCCGCTGTGCTCCAGGTAGGCGTAATGATAAGGGCCGCGCACCAGATTTGGTTCAACGCTGGCGCTGGCAAAGCCTCCCACCCACCAGAAAATACCCACCAGCGGCGCAGCAAAAGCCAGCAGGAAATACAGCCAATTTTTCTTCAAGCGAGATACCCCGTTCAAGCACGTGCAAAGCCCGAAGATACCATAACCTCCGGCAAAGCTAAAACATGGACATGATAACATTGAATAATGCAGCAACATGAACCGAAGCCAATCACGGCGTCAGCCTGGGATGCGCGCTGGCATGCGCGTTCGCCGATCTATCAGCCGCTGCTGGAAGCAGCGCAACGAGGAGACCGGGAACATGAAATTTCTTATGAAGACAACCGCCATTTCCGCCCGGCGCCTTCAAGCTCAATGAGGCGCGATCGCTGATGGCGCGTAGCCTGGCAGCCGATGTCCGCGGACGCGAAGTATGGGCGTGGGCGATGTACGACTTCGCCAACTCCGGCTACACCACCGTCGTCATCACCGCCATCTTCAACGCCTATTTCGTCGCCGTCGTGGCCGGCAATCAGCCGTGGGGCACTTTTGCCTGGACCGCCGCACTCGCCCTGTCCTATGCCCTGATCATGCTGATGGCTCCGCTGGTAGGCGCCTATGCCGACCTGCACGCCGCCAAGAAGAAACTGCTGCTGATCAGCACGGCCGGCTGCGTGATTTTCACCGCCGCACTCGCCCTGGTCGGGCCGGGCCAGATATGGCTTGCTATCCCGCTGATCGCGCTGTCCAATTTCTTTTACGGCAGCGGTGAAAACCTGATCGCCGCTTTCCTTCCCGAACTGGCACGCGGCCGTGCGCTGGGCAAGGTTTCCGGCTGGGGCTGGAGCCTCGGTTACCTCGGCGGACTGGTCAGCCTCGGCGCCTGCCTGGCCTATGTAAACTGGGCGGAAGCGCATGGCCTGCAGGCGGCGGATTTCGTCCCGGGCACCATGCTGATCACGGCGGCGCTATTCGCCCTGGCCAGCCTGCCTACCTTTTTGTTTCTCAAGGAAAGGGCCATGCCGCAAACCCACGCCCGGCACCACCTGATCCGGGAAGCCTACGCCCGGCTCGGACAGACACTGCGCCATGCCGCCCGCTACTGCGACCTGCGCCGCTTCCTGATCTGCACCGTGTTCTACCAGGCGGGCATCCAGGCGGTAATCAGCCTCGCCGCAATCTACGCCCAGCAGGCCATGCACTTTTCCACCCGCGACACCATCCTGCTGATTTTCGTGGTCAACATCACCGCGGCCATCGGCGCATTCCTGTTCGGCCACCTGCAGGACCGGATCGGCCATATCCAGACCATCGCACTGACCCTGGTGCTGTGGATCATCATGGTGCTGCTCGCCTGGGGCGCGCAAGGACCGCAGATGTTCTGGCTTGCCGCCAACCTCGCCGGCATTGCCATGGGCGCAAGCCAGTCGGCAGGGCGGGCGATGGTCGGGCTGCTGAGCCCGGCAAACCGGCGCGCAGAATTCTTCGGACTGTGGGGGCTGGCGGTAAAGTTTTCCGCCATTCTCGGCCCGATCACCTACGGCCTGGCCAGTTGGCTGTCGCAAGGCGATCACCGCCTGGCGATCCTGGTCACCGGCAGCTATTTCGTCGTGGGATTGATGTTGCTGGGCGGGGTGAATGTGCTGAGAGGCAGGCGCGCGGCCTTGCGCGGCGGATAAGACTCAAGAACGGCGTTTCACCGCAGAGGACGCAGAGGGAAAAACCCAACGTAGGGCGGAAAACGAGCGAAGCGGAAGATTACATCAGTATTCGTTTCGGCTTGAAAACCCACGCTCATGCGCATACAATGCGCATTGGAGGTGTCCAATGAAAACCAGCTACAATCTGCAGGCGCGCAAGCGTCCGGTCAACCTGACGCTGAATGAAGACCTGGTGCTTCAAGCACGAGGGATGACCGACAACCTTTCCGGTGTCGTCGAGTCGCTCCTGGCGGATTTTGTGGAGCACGAACGTCAACAACGCTTCGCCAAAGCAAAAACCGTTGAAGCGACAATTGCAACCTGGAACGACTTCAACACCCAACTCGGTTCATTTGCCGACGAGCATTCGACCCTCTGATGGCCCAGTTCGACGTACACCGGAACGCCGGGAAAAACCGGGATGCCATTCCGTTTGTCGTACTGGTGCAATCATCACTCTTCGACAGCTACCGTCGAAGAGTGGTTGTCCCCCTGGTGCGTCAGTCTTCTCTCGCACCGATCAGTGACGCGCATTTTAACCCGACTTTCAGCATCGAGAGCATTGCAGTGGTCTTGCATCCGCTGGAGATTGTGTCGGTCCCCAATGAACAATTGGGTGAATTCGTGGAATCGCTCGCCCATGAAGGGAATCGCATCATGAATGCTCTTGATGAGTTACTGACCCGTGCCTGGGGGTAACGGCACACGTAAAGCTTAGAACCTCTCGCCATCCAGCAGATAGCGCCACTGCCCTACCGGCAGATCGCCCAGCTTGACGCGGCCGATGCGCACGCGCTTGAGGCCGACCACTTTGAGCCCGACCAGCTCGCACATGCGGCGAATCTGGCGCTTCTTGCCTTCCTTCAGGATGAAGCGCAGTTGATCCTGGTTCTGCCAGGACACCTCCGCTGGCTTGAGCGCCTCGCCGTCGAGACTGAGGCCGTGGTTGAGCCGTTTCAGGTTGGCCTCGTTCAGCCGGCCCTCCACCCGCACCAGGTATTCCTTCTCGATTTCGGAATCGGCACCGATCAGCTGCTTGGCAATGCGGCCGTCCTGCGTCAACACCAAAAGCCCGGTGGAATCGATGTCGAGCCGCCCCGCCGGGGCCAGCCCGTGCAGGTGCTCGGGGGAGTATGGCTGCGGCGCACGGTCTTCCTTGTAACGGGTATCCTTGCCGATCAGCGTCACCGCCGCCTTATAGCCCTTCTCCGGCTGCGAGGAAACGTAGCCCACCGGCTTGTTGAGGAGGATGGTGGCAAGATGCGCCTGCTGCTTCTCGGCTCTCTTGTCCAGAGTGATGGTCTGACTGGGGTCGACCTTGGTGCCCAGCAGGGTGACCCGTTCGCCATCCACCAGTACCAGGCCTCGTTCGATCAGGGCATCCGCTTCGCGGCGCGAGCACAGACCGCGTTCGGACATCAGCTTGGAAAGACGGACTTTTCCGGAATCCGCAACCGTATCCGCTACACCCATTTTC
The DNA here is from genome assembly GCA_019911785.1 of Sulfuricella sp. Next base: position 13,305 of record JAIOJM010000014.1, read on the forward strand.
TGTCCAGGCGCATCGGGGCGCGCCAGCTTGACCCGCGTCGTCACAGGCTTCGTGCCGGCACCCGCTGCGCTATCGGATTTTCGCCGCCCGACGGGGCCTGCCCTGCCTTTTGGCGGCCTTCGTAGGGTCACGGAATTTATAGAATTTTCAGCAATTCGACTTCGAACACCAGCGTGGCGTTCGGAGGAATGACGCCACCCGCGCCGCGGGCGCCGTAGCCCAGCTGAGGCGGGATAGTGAGCTTGCGCACGCCGCCCACCTTCATGCCCTGCACGCCCTCGTCCCAGCCACGAATGACGTGTCCGGCGCCGAGCGGGAAACCGAATGGCTCGTTGCGGTCCTTGCTGGAATCGAACTTGGTGCCGTCAGTCAGACAACCGGTGTAATGGACGGAAACTTGCTGCCCGGCCTTGGCGGCCTCGCCTTCTCCCTCGCTAAGGTCTTCGTAAATCAGTCCGGACGGGGTGGTGATTTCAGCCATGCTGTGCTCCTGAGTGAATTGAATGGGGTATTTTACCCAACTTCCGCACAACCCGCTTTATCGCTTTCAGGCATAACGGCGATGGCTTATGCGGCCACCACTTCAGCCTTGACGATTTCCAGCGCGTCGCGCACGGTTTCCTCGGGTGCCGCATTGATGTATTCGGCCAGCAATTCCGCAGCCTCAAGGGTTTCTTCCGGCAAAACATCCGCATCCAGCTCCGCAACAAATGCAGCGGCGGCTCCGGTAATGCGCAGCAGGGTCTGGCGCTCGCCCATCAACATTTCGAGCTCGGCGCGCAGCATGGCGATTTCCTGGTCTTTCAGCACGTGGGGCATTGTATTATCCGTTTCGTAGAATCAATGCATCAGCGTACCACACCCGTGATGAGTTGCGCATCCGGCAGACCATGCCCAAGCAACCATTTCCTTGCGGCATCGATAAGCGACTCGGGACCGGCGGCATAAACATCGAAGCCGTCCAATGCCGGATAATCATCGGCAATTCGCTGCAACAGGCCGCCGACCAGGCTTTCCTGCCGACCGGCAGCGGTTTCCAGATCGGTCCCCGCCACCAGCGGCGTGTATTGGAAGTTGTCCAGCGCATCGGCCCAGGCGCGGGGCCAGTTGGAGAGATACAGATTGACCTCGCGCGACACCACCCAGTAGAGATGCACCGACTCGGCGACATCCAGCGCCATGGCATGCTCCAGCAGGCTTTTCACCGGCGCAAATCCGGCTCCGAA
>JAIOJM010000015.1 GCA_019911785.1 Sulfuricella sp.
GGAGAACGATGTCACCCGTTGCAGGCATGGTTCCACACCTCGTCCTCGGCGTTGTCCCAGATGCCCGCAAGACTGGATTGCTGTGCGAGCATCAGGTTTTCGGTCTCGGCACGTTCGTTTTTGAGGGTGATGAAGTTGACGAAGTCCAATACCTCCCGCGCCAGAGGTTCGGGCAGGTTCTTGGCGCGCTCGTAAATGATTTCGGCGGTGTTCATGGCAAACCTCGTTGATAACAAAATCATTATGGCACAAAAGCCAGCAAAACTCCCCCGGTCTGTCTGCGCCATTCGGCGGCAGAAAAGGGGGTTCGACACCAAGCACCCCATCCCCATCCTAGCTTTCCCCTTGAAGGGGAAGGGACGATCACCACCACGTTGGAGAGAGAGGGGAAGTGGAGAGTATTAACCTTCTATGCCCACCACCCGGTTCCCCCTCTGCACCGCCTCGGTTTTCCGAATAGATCGGGGGCCGTCGGCGAGGACTGTCTGAGCGCGTAGCGCGAGTTCCGCAGCCGCCCGATCTTTTCGGAAAACCGAGGGGAGCCCGAAGGGCCGGTGCGGCGGGGTGCCCTTTTGTTTGGTTACTTATATTTTGGGCAAGCAAAATAAAGTAACCTGCTGCCGGGCAGCCCCCGGCATCTAATCAGCTGCGCGAAGCGCACAAAACGCTTGCTGCCAATCATGTCGGCATTATTGAAATTGTCATATGGCAGCTAAAAGATCAAACTCATTGCGCATCAATCAATTGCAATGGCATCATGGGTGTCCGTATTATTAAGAAATGTACGGACGCATGCGTCCGAATATTAACTGTTAGCTATCAGAATTATGAAAAATACTGTACTCCTGCTGATTGCCTTTGCTTGTTATCCTTTGTCCGCTTATGCGGACTTCTCAGTGCAAGGCGTGCGAACCTCATGCACAAAGGACGCTTTTGAGGTTTCTGCATATACGCTAATGAACGAAACACCAAAGAAGGCCATCATCGAGAAAGGGGAAGGAAATGAGATTTACTTTGGAACGGCAGGTCGTGTAGTAACCTGTCAAGTTGGGAAACGCATATTGAAAGCAGAGATAAGTAACGAGGAACCGCGCGAACGTGGTGCGTGTGGTGGTGCCCCTGGATCCGATATTTCTATTTGGATTGACGGCGTAGTAGTAATGCAGAGACAGCTTTTCAACAACGACTGCTATCAATCTCTTGATCGGCTAGTATTTAGTCAGAGCGAATGGATTGGCTTTGTCACAAAAATATGTGGCCATACCAGAGGTATGTATGTAGAAATGGAAGGATGCTTTGACTTCAAAGAGGACGCATTTTTATCGCTCAAATTTCCATTGAGTCCCTTTCCACTTGAAGATCTGATAGCTAACAAAGCGCTCCAGCTGACGCCAAAAAGCGGCGCAGCTGAGCGCTAGCGTTAACAACACAGGGGAGGGATTTACTCCTGCAAGCTCACATCCCCTCCCCACAAAAACCCCAAAATTCAGTTATAATTCAACCCAACCGAGGAGCGCTGCAACGGATTTCTTCCGTCAGGCTCGGTTTCCAAAGAACTGCGCTCGCCTGTATTTAACCCGTGCCGGACACGGGATGCCAGGTGAGCAACACTCCCGCATCCCCCCGGCCACAACGTAATGGAGTTCGCTGTGGCTGAAACCAAAAACTTTACCGACTATTTAGTCGCCGACATGTCCCTGGCCGTATGGGGCCGCAAGGAAATTCTGATGGCCGAGGTGGAAATGCCCGGCCTGATGGCGATTCGCGCGGAAAACGCCCAGGCGCAGCCTCTGAAGGGCGCGCGCATCGCCGGCTCGCTGCACATGACCATCCAGACCGCCGTGCTGATCGAAACCCTGACCGCGCTGGGCGCGGAAGTGCGCTGGGCCTCGTGCAACATCTACTCGACCCAGGACCAGGCCGCCGCCGCGATTGCCGCCGACGGCATCCCGGTGTTCGCCTACAAGGGCGAATCGCTGGAGGAATACTGGGATTACACCCACCGGATTTTCGAATGGCCGCGCAACGCGAATGGTGAAGAAGCCCCTGCCAACATGATCCTGGACGACGGCGGCGACGCCACCCTGCTGCTGCACCTGGGCACCCGCGCCGAAGCCGATCTTTCCGTGATCGCCAAGCCGACCTGCGAGGAAGAGCGCGTGCTGTTCGCCGCCATCAAGAACAAGCTGGCGACCTCGCCCGGCTGGTATTCCTCCCGCATCAAGCACATCAAGGGCGTGACCGAAGAAACCACCACCGGCGTGCACCGCCTCTACCAGATGGCCGAGGAAGGCCGCCTGAAGTTCCCGGCGATCAACGTCAACGACTCAGTCACCAAGTCCAAGTTCGACAACCTGTACGGCTGCCGCGAATCCCTGCTCGACGGCATCAAGCGCGCCACCGACGTGATGATCGCCGGCAAGATCTGCGTGGTGCTCGGCTACGGCGACGTGGGCAAGGGCTGCGCCCAGGCATTCCGCGGCATGGGCGCCACCGTGATGGTGACCGAGATCGACCCGATCTGCGCGCTGCAGGCGGCGATGGAAGGCTACCGCGTGGTGACCATGGACGACGTGGCCAGCCTCGGCGACATTTTCGTGACATGCACCGGCAACTTGAGCGTGATCAACCACGACCACATGGCAAAGATGAAGAACGAAGCCATCGTCTGCAACATCGGCCACTTCGATTCGGAAATCGACATCGCCTCGCTGGAAAAATACCAGTGGGACGAGATCAAGCCCCAGGTCGATCACGTGATCTTCCCCGACGGCAAGAAAATCATCGTCCTGGCCAAGGGTCGCCTGGTGAACCTGGGCTGCGCCACCGGCCACCCTTCCTTCGTGATGTCGGCCTCGTTCAGCAACCAGACCATCGCTCAGATCGAGCTGTTCAACCATCCGGAAAACTACGAGAACAAGGTTTACGTTCTGCCCAAGCATCTGGATGAAAAAGTGGCGCGCCTGCACCTGATGAAGATCGGCGTGAATCTGACCGAACTGACCGATGTGCAGGCCGCTTATATCGGTGTGCCGAAGAACGGTCCGTACAAAGCCAACCATTACCGCTATTAAACCCCTTTACCGCAGAGGCGCGAAGGCGCGAAGATTACACAAAGAATTTTGTCATTCCTTTGCGTCTTTGCGCCTTCGCGGTTAGTTTTATGAAAAAACCCATACTAAGCTTCGAATTCTTCCCCCCCAAAACCCAGGAGGGGATGGAAAAGCTGCATGCGGCGCGCAAGCAGCTCGCCCAGCTCAACCCGGAGTTCTTTTCGGTGACTTTCGGTGCCGGTGGCTCGACCCGCGACCGCACCCTGGAAACCGTGATCGAGATCCAGCGGGAAGGCCATGAGGCCGCACCGCACCTGTCCTGCATCGGCTCGACCAGGGAAAGCATCCGGGCGATCCTCAACGAATACAAGAGCCACGGCATCCGCCATATCGTCGCACTGCGCGGCGACATGCCTTCCGGCATGGCCTGCGCGGGGGAATTCCGCTACGCCAACGAGCTGGTGGAGTTCATCCGCGCCGAGACCGGCGACTGGTTCCACATCGAGGTGGCCGCTTATCCGGAATTTCATCCGCAAGCCATCTCCGCCCAGGCCGACCTGGCCAATTTCAAGCGCAAGGTGGATGCCGGCGCCAATGCCGCGATCACCCAGTATTTCTACAATGCCGACGCCTACTTCAATTTCATCGACGAGTGCGCCGCCATGGGCGTCACCATCCCGATCGTGCCCGGCATCATGCCGATCGCCAATTTCTCCCAGCTGGCGCGCTTTTCCGATGCCTGCGGCGCGGAGATCCCGCGCTGGCTGCGGCTCAAGCTGCAGGGCTACGGCGACGACAGCGCCGCGATCCGCGCCTGCGGCCTGGACGTGGTGACCGAGCTGTGCGAGCGGCTGCTGAAGGGCGGCGCGCCGGGGCTGCATTTCTATACACTCAACCAAGCCGGCCTGATTTCCACCATCTGGCAGCGCCTCGGGCTGTAGACGCTGCCAGTCAAGGCCTTGGAAACCAGGGCCTCGATATTGATGTGGACTTTCCCGCTCCCGGCTATACTGCAATTTACCCTAAAAACCGCAGTTCATTAACCGCAAAGGCGCGAAGGCGCAAAGCCAACAAAAGCATGGTAACCATGCCGGCCTTCACCCGTCAGGTGATTGGGCGAATTGCAGCAACCCGTTGTTCTTGGTTTGTGTTCTTTGCGCCTTTGCGGTTCAATTGCTTTTTCCAGGTTTACCAACAGAAGTCAGGCAGATTTACGCCTGACTTTCTTACATTGGGCAGCAGACGGAACCAGACGATGCCACAAACAATAAAAAATGCCGGCCTGAAGACTCGTATTCTCCTGCCCCTCGCCCTGGTGCTGGCGATTCTGCTCGGCGCTTTCCACTACAGCCTGTACCAGAACGAAAAAAAAGATTCCGAACTGGATTTCGCCCAGGACATGCAGGCGGCGGAAACCTACTATCACCGCGCCCTGCTCCGGCGCGCCGAAAAGCTGGGCGCCACGCTGGAAGTGCTGCTGCAGGACGAGAAGCTGCAGGCTGCGCTGCGCGCCAAGGACCGCGATGCCCTGCTTAACAGGCCGTTGAAAAACCCCGTCCGGCCCATGCTAATGGTATAATATAGCCATTGGATTTAGAGATAGGAATTTCATGCGAGGCGCCGACGTCACCCAATCTGCGATATTCAGCTACCGGACGCTGGAGGAGCGCATCCCGCGGAAGCACCCGCTGAGAAAGCTGCGGGGGCTGGTGGATGGTGTTTTGGAGACGCTGCATGCCGACTTCGATGCGATGTATGCAGGTTCTGGGCGGCCATCTATTCCGCCCGAGCGCATCTTGCGGGCGAGTTTGATCCAGACGCTCTATACGATCCGCTCGGAACGGCAACTGGTGCAGCACATTGAATACAACCTGCTTTACCGATGGTTTGTTGGGCTGGACATGGATGATCCGGTATGGGATCACTCCAGCTTTACCAAGAACCGGGACCGGCTGCTGAATGAAACAGTAGCCCGAGCCTTTTTCGGAAAGGTGCTGGAGTTGGCCGAATGGCAGGGGCTGGTGTCCTCGGAGCACTTCACGGTGGATGGCACCCTGATCGAAGCCTGGGCCTCAATAAAGAGTTTCAAAGCGAGGGATGGATCGAGCAAGCCGCCGGAAAACGGCGGGAAGAACCCGACGGTGGATTTCAAAGGCGAGAAGCGCAGCAACGACACCCACGCCTCGACTACCGACCCGGAGGCCCGTATTTACAAGAAGGCCGAAGGCGAGAAATCCCGACTGTGCTACCTGGGCCATGCCCTGATGGAGAACAGCAACGGTCTGGCGGTGGACGTGGAAACCACACTGGCCACTGGCACGGCGGAACGAGAAGCGGCCAAGGCAATGGTGGAGCGCTCGGTCAAACGGGGTTCGACCTTGGGTGCCGACAAGGGTTACGACGTGGCCGAGTTCGTCCAGGCCATGCGAGACAAAGGCGTGACGCCACATGTGGCGCAGAAGAAAGTCGGTAGCGCCATCGATGGGCGGACGACGCGGCATGCTGGCTACGCGGTGAGCCTGAGAAAACGCAAGCGGGTGGAGGAAATCTTCGGCTGGGCCAAGACCGTCGGCGGCCTGCGCAAGGCAAAGTTTATCGGACTGGTCAAGGTGAAGGCGCAAAGTCTCTTCACCTTGGCCGCTTACAACCTGATGCGGATGGCGACGATCTTTGGCTGGAGATTGAATACGGTATAGGGCGAAATCCGTCCGCAGGTGGCCGGAAGAGGGCCAGAACCCCGAAATGGCGGCTGAAAACCGGCTGGAATCCGGTTTCCAGGCCACAGAAGGGGCTCGCCGAATTAATTTGTCGCCATCAGCGGTCGGTGGCCGAAGGCGTCAGGGGAAATTTCAACAACCTG
>JAIOJM010000016.1 GCA_019911785.1 Sulfuricella sp.
GAGGTAGAGGCTGGAGGCATCCCGGCTCAGGGTTACGTCACTCGCACTGATGCCGGCGGCGAGGCGGATCGTGTCGATGTTGCCCGCCGTGGCGTCGTAGTCGCTGAGGGTGTCCTGCCCATAGCCGCGCCCGAACAGGTAGGTGTCGTTGCCTGTGCCGCCGTCAAGGGTATCATTCCCCGTGCCGCCGTCAAGGGTGTCATCGCCCTCACCCCCAGTGAGATAGTCGTCACCACCGAGTCCTTCAATGACTTCATTACCGGGGGTGCCATAGATATAGTCAGCCGCATCTGTTCCGCGGAAAATGGCCGCCTGCATGATGGAGGCATCCCAAACGGTGCCATCAGAAAATTCGATCCTCTCTACCCGGTAGGCCGGATCTGAAAACCAATTTTGCACTGTGATCTTGTCGTTGGTGCCATTGATACTGATGAAAAGATCGGAAGCATTACGCCCCATGGACACGTCATTGGGTGTAACGTCGGTCGCCAGCCGGATCGTGTCGCTGTTGCCCGCCGTGGTGTCATATTCGCTAATCGTATCCTGCCCGTAGCCCCGTCCGAACAGGTAAGTGTCGTTGCCGGAGCCACCATTCAGATAGTCATCGCCTGAACCACTGTCAAGGATGTCATCGCCATCCTCGCCAAAAAGATAATCCTTCCCATAGCCCCCCACTAATGTGTCGTTCCCGCCCCTTCCCGTTATAACGTCTGCACCCAATGACCCTACCAAAGCGTTATCGCCCTCATCGCCAACGATGTTTTCACCTGGAAATGCAATATCTATAACCTCTTCCAATGCCCCGCTCACGTCCTCACCTTGAGGAACCAAGACTTCGGTGAAATACCCGATATCCATTACAGATGATAACGGAGAATCAACCAGTGATTGGGCGTATTCGCGGATCGTCTCAATGCCTTTCGGGCGATCCGTTGCAAGCAGGTTAACTAGCGCATCGACGACCGAGTTCTGGTTCGCCTTAACGCTTTGCGATGCCTCATCCCACGCAAACGTAATCTTGTCATAAAGCCATTTGAGATGCGTCTGCGCCATCAACTGGCTATACATCATCCCGAATAGCGCGGAATACGACTGATCGAGTAACGGAATCGCTTCCCAAATAGGATTAGCATCCGGGCCAGTTTCAGCATAAGGTTGAAAAAACGGCACCCCGTTAAACTTTTCGAGCACGGCCAGTTTCCGACCATCAAAAGAAGTGCCCCAATTCAGGTTATCCCGGCTATGGGGATCAATCTGATCGCTATCCGTCCACTTAAATAGAATTTGAGTCAGCAACTCTTCGCGGGCGGCAGTGTTGCTCGCCGAACCGAACTGCTTAACAAGATTCATAAGTTCACCGCTGGCATCCCGCGCCATCGCCTGGCGCAGGTCGTAAACATTGCCATACCCCTGGATATCTGGCAGCGCCTCGATTTCCGGCGTGACCGGCACCCAGTCCCTGACCTTGGTGTCGACAAAGTCGGCGACAAATCTGCGGTCATCCACGGCATTGGCCTGGCTACCGTCGGTTTTAGTGTAGCTGCCGCGTTGGGTAATGCCGTCTATCTCTTGTTCCGAGACGTAGGCGGTGTTGATGGACTGGATGCCAAATTCGGAAAGGCTGTGCAGTTCGGCTGCCGAGCTGATGCCATTGTGGTTGGCGTCTACCCAGAGTTGAAGATTCGACCAGATGGCATCGTTGGCGTCGATCTTGCCATCCTGGTTGTCATCGTACTCCACCAGCACGTCAAAACCGTTTTGGCCCCAGCGACCGTTTTTCATGAGGGTGCGGTCGCCGAATAGTTCGTTACCGGTGGTGATTTTGCCGTCATTGTTTTTGTCCCACGCCAGCAGGCCGTCACCACCGCCGACCCACGCGGTGCTTTCCACAAACCCATTGCCGTCGTGGTCGAAGTAAACACCGTCGGCAAGATTAGTCACCTGTACGCCGTTGCCATCGAGATCGAGAATAAGCGGGCAAACGGCATCCCCAGCCCCCGCATAGGGAGGATTAAATGGAGGATCCTTTGGTTTAGGGGAAATCAAAGGAAGCCCCATGCCAGGCTGCCCGCTCTGAACGCCAGGAGAACCATCGCTGGTTGGCTGCGCGCGTGGGCCGGGATTGCCGGGCGATGGTTGAATGGTGACATGACCGTCTGCCGTCCAGACATCGATGCTGCCATTGGAGTTTTCCCGGTAGACTTGGGATTTGTCGGCGCTGGTGTACAACGATTCATCGGCCTTACGCTCGCCACCGAGGAGGCGGGTTCTGCTCTGGCCGACGTAGACGGTGCCGATGCCATCTTCGTCATCGATGATGTCGCCGTTGTCGGCGTAGTAGGTGTCGTCGCCGATGCCACCGGCGAGGGTGTCGCCGCCTTGGCCGTCGAGACCGTTGAGGGTGTCGTTGCCGGCGGCGCCGATGAGGGTGTCTTTGCCAGAGCCGCCAACTAAAACGTCGTTGCCACTTCCGCCTGTCAGGGTATCTGAACCCGCATCGCCGATCATCAGGTTGGCATTTGTACTGACGCCTGTGAGGGTGCTGCCGGTGCTTTCTCCAACCCAGATATTCAAGTTGGAAAAACTTTTGCCGGGTGCATAGGTGTTGATGAGTAATTGGGCAGCGGGATTAAGTGATGTTTCCAGGCTGGCGGAGCCACCATACAGCGCATCGTAATTAATCATCGGGTCCGAGTGCTGGGTGTACATCCGGTACACTTGCCGTGCTTCGGACTCGCCGAGAGGGGCGTTGTCGTATAACCCGAACATGTCGGATTCGCGGTAGCGGCGGTTGGCGATGCCCTGACCTTTACTGTCTCCGCCATTCGATTGGTAGCGTATCTGGTACCAGGCTTCGGCTCGGTTATCATCGACTAATGCCCTGGCGAGACCGATACCAAGTAACCCAGGTGTGTTGTAGGCTAGCGAAACCAGTGCCGCGCGTTCTTTGGTCGGTCCCCATGTTATGCCCAGACCGGTCAGGAAGTTCGTTACTTGCCCCTCTGCTGTCTTGGTGATGTATGCGTCCAGTAGCTTGGTCGCATTAGGTTCGCTGCCAAGGTTCAGGGTGAGCTGACTTACGATGCTCGTAATATTTGGAGTAGTGTGAGTTGATCGCGCTTGGTCGAGTAACTGTGCGTCTAGCGTACTAAGAGACCCGAGCCCAGCGGCAGCCAAATATGTGTTGATCTGTGCATTGCTATTAACCAACAAATCAAAACCGTAGCCGATGGCGATGCTACCGCCGTTTTTGGCATTTGGATCGAAGTAGGGCTTCAAGTACGTTAAATTCCCTACGAGCAGCTTGTCATTTTCAGAAATCTTTATTGAAAGATCACGATCCTGTTCGTATGAACCTTGTGTCCAGTCAGTATGCAGGTTTGTCAGTGCCATGATTCATCTCCCTTTTCAATGTGTACGTTTCGCGCGATTCCGTTTGTAATAACAAATATCTTCCATTTTTCCGGTCATTTCTCGATTGATGAATTTACCGCCACCATATTTCACAACAACCGCATATCCGGGCTTAATCGGCGGGGTCTCAAACGATTCCCGCATAAACAGATAGGATGTCTCGTGGTAAATAAAGGGTTGCAATACTCGAAGTCCCACCATTACTTTTACTGGTAGCGACACGTCATAAAACCATCCTGCCAAATCTATCTGATTTCCGGCATTCCAAAATTCACTGGAGACGAGTTCATTTGCACGCTTCGCCATTTCACGATCAAGCATGAGCAGCAAATCCGCACGCGCGTTGGACAGCGACGATTTCCAGCGCACCACGAAATCCTGTACTCCATCATTGTTGAAGTCGAATAAAGCGCCTTCAACATCCGTGTATTCAGTCCGCCCATCAATCACTGACGAAAACCGCGCCGGCTGCCAAGGAACACGCTTGAATTCCTCATGCTCTTCCTGATGCTCATCCCCTCGCCAGCCGTATTGCTTGAGGTCTTGATTGAACAATTCCATCATGTGGTTGCAAAGCTCGTCGTCCTTGCTCATCACCAAGGTGTAGCTTTCCTCGGCCTTGAAAACATTCGCTTCATTCAGTTCCGCGAGACGTCCCCGATAATAGTCGCGCACGCAAGTAATTTCCTTGCATTGGTTGCGTGCTTTAAGCCATCCGCGTTGCTGTTTCTTGAGCAAGGCTTCGTCCGGAAATATTTTCAGTACCTCGCCGTAAACCTTGGCAATCTCCTCATCCAGCCTCGACAGCTCGGTATCAGTACAGACCATCTTCTCAACCGTTGATTGCGCCTTGCCGCAATCGAAGCTCGCCGCCTGTGCAGGCAATGCCATCACCAACCAGCAGAACAAGTGCATGGCAAGCCACGCACTTCGTTTGATGCAACCGTTCATGCCGCCCTCCGATACCGTTCATTATTTGCCGCTTCACCCGCCAAACCGAACTGCTGAACCAGATTCATAAACTCACCGCTCGCATCCCGCGCCGTCGCCTGGCGCAGGTCGTAAACGTTGCCATATCCTCGGATATCGGGAAGCGCCTCTATTTCCGGCGTGATCGGATACTTTTCTTCACTCTTCATATCCCCCCCTACAAATCCAGTCCCATCTGGCTCGGCAGCGAGGCACTTAAAGGCACACCCTCACACCGCCTCCTGCCGAACCACCGCTTACCTATCTATTGCGCCGGAACAGGCACTAACAAATGTCTCTTGGCATCTGCATTACCCTGATCGGCCGCCATGCGGAACCACTTTCTTGCTTCGGCATAGTTTTGGGCGACACCCTGTCCATTGCCATACATGACCCCCAAGGAATCTTGAGAAACGTCGAGGCCCTGTTCCGCCGCCTTGCGATACCATTTCATGGCCTCGGCATAGTTTTGGACTACGCCCCGGCCTTGCGCATACATCAACCCCAAATTGTTCTGGGCCTTGGGGTTTTCCTTTTCTGCCTGTTGCCGGAGTTCGGATAAGGCGGCGCGATCACCTGCGATGGCCTTCTGATACAGCTCTCTATAGCAAACTTGAGGATCCTGCCCAGCGGCGACCGCGCTTTGCTCGGATTTAGTGCAGGCTTGTCCGAACACGAGCAGTAACATAATGACAATCAGTTTTTTCATCTTGATTTCCCCTGAATTGAAAAACATCATGCCGGCCAGCCAACCCAAGCCAGATCAACCACCGGCGCGATACTGGGCAGCTCCGGCCTGCGCATGACTTTTCCCTCGATTTCAGTCAGCATCCCGCCGGTCAGGAGATGCAGCCCCGCCGCAAGCAATGCCAAGTTGTAGGTAAAACTGTTGTCACAAGCCTTGCGCCACAGTTCGCCCTCCAGGCGCAGGCAGCAGCCTTTGCACAGTTGCAGCACCGGGCAATTCGGGCATTCTTCACGTTTCGACCAGTGCCACGCGGTATCAAGGCGGATGTTGGCGTATTCGCCCACCGTGCCGATCTTGTGGCCGGCGCTGGCGGCGGTATTCTGGCAGGTAAGGGCGTTGCCTTTCAGATCCACCGCAAGAGTATCCTCGCGATCCATGCCACAGCGCAGCCCTAATGTTTCCACCGGTCTTCCATGAGCGATTGACCGGAAGAAGTCTTCGAGCTTGTCCTTTACGTTCAGCACTTGCAGGGCGCCTCCGTGGGCCACATCTCTGAAGAGCGTATGCAACAGTGCGGCATGATTTGCATCGGAATGCAGGGAAAGACTATGTCCCGCCTCTTCATAGGGCAGGACGATTTCCTCGGTGGAGAGTGGTAGTTCATTCGGAGGGCAACCGATTAGGGCTGCAATATGCTCACGGATGGCCGTCAGGGAAAGGTTGTTTTTCGCCAGCACGCAGTTGAAGCTGATTAAGCCTTTGGGGCGCAGCCGGGCATAGAGTTTGCGCAAATTTTCCGCCGCAAGGAGGGCATCGAAGGGATCAATGCCGCGGTTTTCCTTGTGCCCTGGGCCATCGTGGCTGACAGCGACAGAAAAATTGTATTTATCCAGCCAGGCGATCTTTTCATCGTCGAGCACGGTGCCGTTGGTGACCACATTGAGCGCTGCCTTGGGGTAGCGCTCATGCAGCGCTTCCGCTAGGTATTTCATGGTTTTCCAGTAAACGAAAGGCTCTCCGCCCCAGAACTCGATACGCAGCCCGTCGCCCAAGCCGTCCGTCCCGGCGGGTTCGAGCCAGGCGGAAAGGCTGTCGAGGAACGCCTTGGCGTCTTGAAAATTTCCGTGTGAGTCCAACGGGCGGCTGGTCTGATTGCAATAACCGCACCGGGCATTGCATTTCAGCCCCATCTGGATTTTCAGGGCGCGGATGGTGCGACTTTTACCAACGGGGGTTTGGGGGGAAACCGCTTTGGCAATAGGCCATTTCTTATCCGGCTTGAGGTCGTAATCGATTCCGACATGAGCGATGGAGACTCGATCGCCGGTATCGGCCCAAAGCAGTTCGGAAGAATGCGGGCGATAAATAAGTCCGGTTTGATCCCCGTTCGGCATCCGAAGGCTGAGCTTGAATTCCTGCATTATTCGCTTCCTTTTTCGTGCGGCACACGATTATTTTGCCGTTCTTGTTCGTCTATTTCCCTGCCGCCCAACATAACCATCTCATCTACGCGCAGGTTCTTAGGCAGGGCATGGGTGATGAAAATCACATGGCTGGTTACCTATTTGTCCGAATGTTCGTTTTTGTCCTTGTCCCCACTCAGGACGGACAATTTCTCCCCTATCCGCACTGTCTTGTCCACTTGCAGGCTTTTAGGCAGGGCGTGGGTGATGAACAGCATGGTCACTTTGCCTTTGAGCTGGTTGATGGTGCGGGCGAAGTGTTCCGCAGTGTGCGGGTCGAGGTTGCTGGTGGATTCGTCGAAGATCAGGATTTTCGGGCGTTTGAGCAGGGCGCGGGCGATGGCGAGGCGCTGCTTTTGCCCGCCCGAGAGTCCCACGCCGCGCTCGCCGATTTCGGTCTGGTAGCCTTGGGGGAGTTTTTCTATGGTGTCGTGGATTTCCGCCATGCGGCAGGCCTGCACGACATGGTCGAAGGTGGCGTGGGGGTTGGCCATCAGCAGGTTGTCGTAGATCGTGCCGGAAAACAGCACGGTTTCCTGCGGCACGACGCCGAAGTAGCTGCGCAGTTCGTTGGCGGAAAAATGGCGGATGTCGGTGCCGTCGATCTTGATCTGCCCGTCCGCCGGGGCGTAGAAGCCCAGCAGCAGCTTGGCGAGGGTGCTTTTTCCTGAGCCGGACGGACCCATGATGACGACGGTTTCGCCGGGGTTTACCTCCAGGCCGAAATCGCGGTAGAGGTAGGGCAGGTCTTCGCTGTAGCGGAAACTCAGTCCTTCGACTTCGATCTTGCCCTGGTTGCCGCCGACACGGGTGGGGATCAGGGAATAAGGTTCGGTCGGGGCGTTCATGATGTCGCCCAGGCGCTTCACCGACATGCTTGCCTGCTGGAACTGCTGCCACAGCCCCACCAGGCGCAGCATGGGCTGTGAGAGCTTGCCGGAGAACATCTGGAACGCCACCAGCATGCCGATGGTAAAGTCGGTGCCGCTCATCACGATATAGGCGCCAACCACCAGGATCAGCAGAGTCATCATCTGTTCCAGGGTGTTGGCCGCGACGTTGTAGGTGTTGCCGATCTGCTTCATGCGGAAGCCGGCGTGCAGGTAGTCGGCGAGGTAGTCGCCGTAGCGGCTTTTAAGCTGCGGCTCCATCTGCAGGCTCTTGACCGTTTCCAGGCCGGAGACATATTCGGTGACGAAGGCCAGGTTGCGCGCGCCGAGCAGGAATTGCTCGCTCATCCGCGCTTGGAATAATGGCGCCATCATCAGGCTCATGCCGATGATCACGCCCAGTATGGACAGGGCAATCAGCGTCAGTACTACGCTGTAGTAGAACATGATGGCAACGAAGATGAGCAGGAACGGCAGGTCGAGGATCAGCGTGACGGCAGCGCTCGCCACAAATTCGCGGATGCTTTCCACGCCATGCAAACGGGCGGAGATGACGCCGGTTTGGCGGTGCTCGAAGTAACGCGTCGGCAGGGCGAAGAGGTGTTCGAACACGGCGCTGCCCAGCACCGCATCGACCCGGTTGCCGGTATGCAGCACCAGGTACTGGCGCACCCAGGTGAGCAGGGCGGAAAAGATCATGAACACCGCCAGGCCGACGGCGATGACAATCAGCGTGCTTTCGGTGCGATGCACCACGACTTTGTCGATGATGACCTGGGTGAACAGGGGCGTGGCAAGCGCCGCCAGTTGAATGATCAGGGAAGCGATCAGCACGTCGCGCCAGATCGGCTTGTGCTTGAGCAGCTCGGGCACGAACCAGCGGAAGCCGAAGACGGTCTCTTTAACGGCGTCGGGGTCCTTGATGGCTTTGGGGCCGGGTTTCAGGAGAAAGGCAGTGCCGGCGAAGCGGGCAGCGAACTCGTCCGGGGTGACGATCTCCGGCACATTGCTGCCGGCCATGAAGATTACGATGCGCTCGGCGGTGGCTTCGGAGACCAGCGCCAGGGAGGCGGCAAGTCGGTCATCCGCCGGTTTATCTTCCCCCGTGCTCCCCTCCGTCTGGGTCTCATCGGCGTTTTTGGCAGGGGCATGAACGACTGCGAGGCAGGGCAACCGTTGCCCGAGAATTGCCTCTGCGGTACAGGTCTTGGCGCGAGTTTTGAAGCCCAGGGCACGGGCTGCCTGGATTAGCGTTTCAAGGGTGTAGGGCGGCGGAAACCGCTGGAGGAGCAGTTCCGGGTCGAAGGGAATGCGGTTGAGCGCGCAGAAGCTTCCGAGCGCCCACAGGAGAACGGAACCGTCCAGCCGGGTATGCGATTGGAAGCGCACGGAGACTTTGCTGTTGTTCTTGTGTGCGTGAGATGGCCGCTAGCCTGTCCTTGCACTCCCTTTGCAGGCGGGTGACAAACCGCAGAGACTTGATGGGCAGATCGCCGCCCCGTCAGCCGCAAGAGCGAGGACCGTTCTTGGCTCAATATTGAAGACCATCCCATTCCCCTTTTTTTTTATTTGATATTTCGTGCCCTGATGATTTATGCGATCTAACGGGCACGAAATTATTTACTCCCCACTTATAAAAGGATATCAAGGTCTGGAGTTCATGAATATAGGGGAAACCCCTATTCGCCAATAGGGGGTAATACGAAAAAGGGGGGGGCGGCAATCTGTGCCTTAGGTGCTGAGCAAGGCGTACTTAGGACTTTGAACTCAGCAAGTGTGGCCCGGATGAAACAAAGTGAAACCTGGGTGAAGCTCCCGGATTCCGCTGCGCTGCATCCGGGCTACAACTGACTTTATGAATCAATGCAGGGCGGGTTAGCGCAGCGTAACCCGCCAATCCACGGTAGGTTATGGCCTGACGACATTTTGTGCCCTTTAGGGCAAACCCACCATCAATTTAAAGCCAAACCATCAACCCCATCTCCAGCGGATGGGTCAGGAGTTCCTGCCAGGGGTAAACGCGGATCCTGTAATCAAGATGTCCACACCGGTCGGGGGCCAGGTCGAGGGCGAACAGATGCTCCCCGGTCGCCTCCACGAGCCCTTGGAACGAGAAGCTGAAGTGCTGGTAATTCTTCATCTCCTTGCGAGT
>JAIOJM010000171.1 GCA_019911785.1 Sulfuricella sp.
CGTGCGCTGCATGCATTGCATCAACGTCATGACCGGCGCTCTGGCTCCGGGCAAGGACAAGGGCGTGACCATCCTGATCGGCGGCAAGAGCGTGCTGAAGATCGGCGCCACCATGGGGACCGTGATCGTGCCGTTCATGAAGCTGGAGTCCGACGAGGACTTCGACAAGCTGGTCGAGCTCGGCCAGAACGCCATCGACTTCTTCGCCGAAAACGCGCTGGAGCACGAGCGTACCGGCGAGATGATCGACCGTATCGGCCTGGTCAACTTCCTGGAAGGCATCGGCGTGGATGTCGACGCGAACATGGTTCTCCATCCGCGTTCCAACCCCTACGTGCGTACCGATGGCTGGGATGAAGAAGTCGAGAAGATCAACCAGCGCAAAGCGAACGCGGCTTGATGCCGGGCATTCGGCCTCAGAAACTTTAGATAAAAGTGTTTGGAGAGAATAATGACTGAAATGCGTGAACCGATTGAGAGCGGCGTACCAGATCACGTGCAGTACCTGCACCCGCTGATGAAGAAAAACTACGGCAACTGGAAGTATCATGATCGTCCACGTCCAGGCGTGCTGCACCATGTCGCCCACAATGGCGATCAAATCTGGACGGTGCGTGCCGGTACCCAGCGTCAGATGGACGTTTATACCATACGCACGCTGTGCGACATCGCCGACCAGTTTGCCGAGGGTTATGTCCGTTTCACCACCCGCAGCAACATCGAGTACATGGTTTCCGCCGAATCGAAAGTGGCTCCGCTGATTGCCGAACTGGGCAAGCACGGCTTCCCGATTGGCGGTACCGGTAACTCGGTATCCATGATTGCACACACCCAGGGCTTCCTGCACTGCGACATTCCTGGTACCGACGCTTCCGGCGTGGTGAAGGCGCTGATGGATGAGCTGTATGAGGAGTTCACCCACGAAGAGATGCCTAACCGCGTCAAGCTGTCCACCTCCTGCTGCGAAATCAACTGCGGTGGCCAGGCCGACATCGCGATCGTGATGCAGCACACCAAGCCGCCCAAGATCAATCATGATCTGGTAGCCAACGTTTGCGAACGTCCGACCGTGGTTGCGCGTTGCCCGGTTGCGGCAATCCGCCCCGCCCTGGTGAACGGCAAGCCTTCCCTGGAAATCGACGAAGCCAAGTGCATCTGCTGCGGCGCTTGCTTCCCTCCCTGCCCACCGATGCAGATCAACGATCCGGAGCATTCCAAGATCGCTATCTGGGTGGGCGGCAAGAACTCCAATGCCCGTATCCGTCCGACCTTCCACAAGCTGGTTGCCTCCGGCCTGCCCAACAATGCGCCGCGCTGGCCTGAAGTGGCTGCGGTGGTGAAGAATATCCTGCGCGTGTACAAGGCTGATGCCAAGCCTTGGGAGCGGATGTCCGACTGGGTGGATCGCATCGGCTGGCCGCAGTTCTTCGAGAAAACCGGCCTGCCTTTCACCAAGTACCATATTGATGATTGGCGCGGTGCTCGTGCAACGCTGAATGCTTCCACGCACATCCGGTTCTAATACCGGTGCGCCAATTCCCTGCCGGAACACCAGGCCGGGAATTGGCAATCGTCTAACTTTCTATTAACAGGATATTCAGGGATGAAATTCGGAATATTGGTGAATGAAGGCCCGTACAACCACCAGGCGGCAGATACTGCGTATCAGTTTGCCAAGGCGGCGATTGACAAGGGCCACGAAATCCATCGTGTGTTTTTCTATCACGACGGCGTGAACAATGCGAGCAAGCTGACCGAACCGCCTCAGGACGACCGCAATATCGTCAATCGCTGGAGCAAACTGGCGGAAGATCATGGTGTGGATCTGGTGGTGTGCGTGGCTGCCGGCTTGCGCCGCGGCATCGTGGACGAAAATTTGGCGACGGGGTTCCGGATTTCCGGTCTGGGTCAGCTGGTTGAATCCGGCATCCAGGCGGATCGTCTGGTCACCTTCGGCGATTGATGGGGAGAAATCATGACTGAAAGCACAGGGGGTATCGATATGGATGAAGAATCCTCGGGTACCGTAAAAAAATTCGCATTCATTAACCGTAAAGCACCGTATGGCACCATCTACGCGCTGGAATCCCTCGAAGTCGTGCTGATCAGCGCCGCTTTCGATCAGGACGTCAGCCTGGTGTTCGCGGACGATGGCGTCTATCAGCTTAAAAAGGGTCAAGGCACCAAGGCAGTGGGCATGAAGAATTTCTCGCCCACCTACCGTGCGCTGGAAGGCTACGACATTGAGAAGCTTTACGTCGAGAAAGAGTCGCTGGAGTCCCGCGGCCTGACCGAGGAAGATCTGATAGTCGACGTGGAAGTGCTGACTTCCGAAGAAATGGCGACGCTCATGGACGAGCAAGACGTCGTCATGAGTTTCTGATTAGGGGGCGAAAATGTTGCATATCGTGAATAAATCACCTTCCGAGAGAAATACGCTGGATGCTTGTCTGCGTATGGCCAAGAAGGGTTCCACCATTCTGTTGATTGAAGATGGCGTGTATGCCGTGACCAAGGGCAGCACAGCCGAGAGCAAGATGAAGGCGGCAATGGCTAAAGACATCCATGTTTATGCCTTGTGGCCCGATCTGGAAGCGCGCGGCATGCAGGATACCGTGATCGATGGCATCAAGCAGGTGGACTATCCGGGTTTCGTGGATTTGGTGGCGGAAAGCAAAAACGTCCAGTCCTGGTTGTAATATTGTTATTTAATTTAAGGAGAGAAACATGGGCTTTGAAATCAACGGCAAGACCTACGAAACCGACGAAGAAGGTTACCTGGTCAACCTGAGCGAGTGGGATGAAGAAGCTGCCAAGTACCTGGCGGTGGAAGAGAAGGTCGACCTGACCGAGCAACACTGGGAAGTGATCAACTTCCTGCGTGAGTACTACAACGACTACCAGATCGCTCCTGCCGTTCGCGTTCTGACCAAAGCCATTGGCAAGAAATTGGGACCTGAGAAGGGCAACAGCAAGTACCTGTACGAGCTGTTCCCGTATGGCCCGGCCAAGCAGGCATGCAAGATTGCCGGTTTGCCAAAGCCGACTGGCTGTATCTAAGCAACACAAGAAAACTGGACGCAGTCGGGATTTGCGGGTTGCCCAAACGGGCAGTTCGTCCCGACTGGCGCCAGCCAGATTAAATGATGTCGACGCCAGAGGTTTAACCGTGGCGGAGGCCTGAGCAAGACCGGGGGAAGTAAATGTCGTTTCTGACCGTGCTGTATGCGTGCATTTTCTACGCAGCCACTGCCATGCTGGTGGGCGGGCTGGTGGTTAAAATTAACCGCTACGCTCGCACGCCCGCGCCCCTCAAAATCCCGACTACGCCTGCTCCGACTACGACGGGCGGGGTGGTATTCCGGATGGCGCGCGAAGTGGCGCTTTTTGAGAGCCTGTTCAAGTCGAACAAATGGATCTGGCTATTCGGCTGGCTCTTCCATGTTTCGTTGCTGCTCGTCGTTTTGCGCCATTTGCGCTATTTCACCGATCCGGTCTGGTTCTGGGTGGTATGGGCCCAGCCTTTCGGCATGTATGCCGGCTTCGCCATGGTGGCAGGTCTTGGCGGCCTGTGGGCACGCCGTTTCCTGGTGGATCGCGTGCGTTATATATCGACGCCTTCCGATCATCTGATGTTGATGCTTTTGATCGGCATCGGCCTGTCGGGCCTGGGGATGAGTTTTGTCGCGCATACGGATATTGTCGCGGTGAAGGCTTTCTTCATCGGCCTGATGGTTTTCAAATTGCAGCCCCTCCCGGCCGATCCTGCGCTGCTGGTGCATTTGAGCCTGGTGGCACTGCTGATGGTGATTTTCCCGATCAGCAAGCTGCTGCATGCGCCGGGAATATTCTTTAGCCCCACCCGTAATCAAACCGATGATTCGCGCGAACGGCGCCACATCGCCCCATGGGCAACGAAGTTCGATGCGGGTCCAGGATCGAAGTCAGAATAGCGTCGAAGTAGGAATAGCGTAAAAAATTAAAGCACGCAGCTAAAACGCAGCAAGCGCTAATTAACAGAAGCAGGAGGGACAGTGGCTGCTCCACAATTTGAGGTACCCAAGCTCACGGGTTATATTGAAGTTCCGGCGGTGAAGGAAGGCGCGTCGGCGCACATTAAGTCATTTCCCGCCAATGCAGCGATTCAGGAAATAATCGGGTTTCCTGGTGGGGCTGGGCCCGGCGAACTGGTGGACGGCTGGCATGACAAGGCGATCGCCAAGATGGGCGATCTGCTGGGCAGGTATCGCTCGCTGCAGGTGTTCATGGATGCCTGCGTCCACTGCGGCGCATGCACGGACAAGTGCCACTACTTCCTGGGTACCGGCGATCCGAAGAACATGCCGGTCGCTCGCCAGGAGTTGATGCGCAGCGTTTACCGACGCCATTTCACTTTCGCCGGCAAGTATTTCCCGGCTCTGGTGGGCGCCAAGGATTTGACCAAGGAGGTTATCGAAGACTGGTACAAATACTACTACCAGTGTTCCGAGTGCCGTCGCTGCTCGGTATTCTGCCCGTATGGCATCGATACCGCCGAAGTGACCATGGCCGGGCGCGAAATCCTGGACACGGTGGGATACGGCCAGAAATACACCAACGAGATCATGGGCAAGCTGCACAAGATCGGCAATAACCTCGGCTTGCCCGGCCCGGCACTGCAAGATACTCTGGAGGGGCTGGAAGAGGACATGCTGGATGCCACCGGCGTGGCGGTCAAGCTGCCGCTCGATGTCAAAGGTGTCGAGGTGCTGCTGGTGACGCCTTCCGCCGATTTCTTCGCCGAACCCCACGTGGAAAGCCTGATGGGGTACGGCAAGGTATTCCACGCGGCAGGCATCAGCTGGACGCTGAGTTCCAAGGCCTCCGAAGCCGGCAACTTCGGCATGTTCATCGGCAGTTACGAGAATACGCGCCGCGCAGCGATGCGTATTCGCGAGGCGGCCCTGGAGCTGGGGGTGAAGCGCATCGTCGTGGGCGAATGCGGCCACGCCTGGCGTGTCGCCTACAGCTTCTGGAATACCCTGATCGGCGTCGGCGCGGGCGGCGAAGACCCGTTCTCGATCGAATTGCAGAAGCAGCTCGATCCGCGCTACCCGGCCCCGCAGCACATCTGCGAGTTCACCAACGATCTGATCAAGCAGGGCAGGCTCAAGTTCGACAAGAGCCTGAACGACCATCGGGTCGTCACCTTCCACGATTCGTGCAACGTGGCTCGCGGTTCGCGCATGGGCGATATTCCGGGCGGACAATTCATTATCCCCCGCGAAGTCATCAAGGCAGTGGTGAACAATTACCACGACATGGCCGAGGAAACCATCGGCGAGAGCACCTTCTGCTGCGGTGGCGGCGGCGGTTTGCTGACTGACGATTTGCTGGAGCTCCGTGTCAAGGGCGCGCTGCCGCGTATGGAGGCGCTGAACAACGTGGTTCAGGAGCACAAGGTCAACTTCCTGGCATTGATCTGCGCGATCTGCAAGGCGCAGTTCAACAAGGTTGTTCCCTTTTACGGTTTCGATATGAGCATGGTGGGTGGCGTTCACCAATTGGTGAGTACGGCCATCCTGTTGGAAAATAAAGAAGAAGAGTAATTGTAGGAGGCCCGACTCGGGCCGATAGCATCGCGGCGACGGCGCCGCTCCCACCCCTACCTGTGTTTTTTAGGAGATTAAGCTATGTCAGTTTCACCTGAAGAGATGAACAAGAGTCAAGCCCGCACCTTCCGCCGTTACAAGGATGGCAAAAACCAGTGGCGCAGCTGGCAGGACAAGATTTTCGAGGCCGACAAATCCCACAAGTGCCCGGAATACGTGCTGAGCACCCCGCCCTGCCAGGGCAGCTGCCCGGCAGGTGAGGATATTCGCGGTTACCTGAATATCGTGCGCGGAGTAGAAAAGCCTGTCGGCGGTGTGTCGATGCAGGAATACGCATGGCGCCGCCTGACCTCGGCCAATCCTTTCCCCTCGGTGATGGGCCGTGTTTGCCCGGCACCCTGCGAATCCGGCTGCAACCGTAATGAAGTCGACGATTTCGTTGGCATCAACTCGGTCGAACACTATCTCGGCGAGTACGCAATCAAGAACAACCTGAAATTCTCCATGCCTGAAGGCGTGCAGAAATCCGGCAAGAAAGTGGCGATCATCGGCGGCGGCCCTGCCGGCTTGTCGGCAGCGTACCACCTGACACTGAAAGGCCACTCCTGCACGATTTTTGACGAGCATGAGCTGCTTGGCGGCATGATGCGTTACGGCATCCCCGGCTTCCGTACTCCGCGCGACGTGCTCGACGCCGAAATTCAGCGCATCATCGACCTTGGCGTCGAGGTCAAGCTGAATGTGCACATCGGCAAGGACGTCACGCTCGACCAGATCAAGAAAGACTACGACGCGATTTTCATGGGCATGGGCGCCCAGGCTGGCCGGCCCCTGCCGGTTCCCGGTGCCGAAGCGCCCAACGTCGTGACCGCCATGGCATTCCTGCGCGCCTTCAATGACGGCCGCCTGCAGCACGTCGGCAAGCGCGTAGTGGTGATCGGCGGTGGCGACACCTCCATCGACGTGGCAACGGTTGCGCGTCGTCTGGGTCACATCAAGGCAACGAACCCGGCCGACCGTCCGGAGCACATCATCGCCGGCCAGGTGGCGCATGACGTGGCGGCAGTTTCGGCCAAGGAGGGCGCCGAAGTGGTTTTGTGTTCGCGCGCCGATATCGAGAAGATGCCTGCCAACAAGCACGAAGTCGAAGAAGCCCTGGCCGAGGGCATCGAAATCCGCGGCGGCATCACCCCGGTGGCAGTTGTGCTTGGAGCAGACGGCCGCGCAACTGCGCTGCGCGTGGCAGTGCTGGAGACCGTGGGCGGCAAACAGGTCGTCAAGGAAGGCACCGAATCCGACATCCCGGCCGATCTGATCGTCTCCGCGATCGGCCAGGCGGTGGACTTCACCGGACTGGAAGGCTTCGACAACGGCAAGGGCCTGATCAGCGCCGACAAGCACTATCAGGTGCCCGGCCAGCAAGGCATCTTCGTCGGTGGCGACGTGCTCCGTCCGCACCTGCTGACCACCGCTATCGGCCACGGCCGCATCGCAGCTGAAAGCATCGATCATTACCTGAATGGTGAGGATCTGGGCAAGCGGCCAAAGGTGGACGTCGCCTACTTCGACTTGCTGCGCAAGGAAATGGAAGTGGGCCTCGCTCCAGAGGAGTACCACACACGCAGCAAGGAAGAGGTCAAAAAGGCGGAGGGCTTCGCCAAGGAGATCGATCTGGGTACCTGGGGTACGGACAAGTCCAAGTTCGCGGTGCACAACTTCGAGAACCGCTCCGACAAGTACGTCATTCCGTCCACCGATCTTTTCCTCGGCCATTTCATGACGACGCCGCGCAACAAGCGCAGCTTCGTAACCCTGACCGCAGAACAGGTGCTGGGTCACTTCGAGGAGCGTCTGGAAGCGCTGGACGACAAGACGGCGGCCGCGGAAGCCAAGCGTTGCATGAGCTGCGGCCTGTGCTTCGAGTGCGACAACTGCGTGGTCTACTGCCCGCAAGTGGCCGTGTTCAAGGTGAAGAAGACGCAAGCCACCACCGGCCGCTACGTGGACACCGACTATGCGAAGTGCGTCGGTTGCCACATCTGCGCGGATGTGTGCCCCACCGGCTACATCAAAATGGGGATGGGCGACTGAACATGATCAATCCAGCGAAACGGCGAAGCGTACTGGGATGGCTGGCCGCCGCCTTGTCTGCCCTGCTTCTGGCTGGGGTCATGCCCGCCACTGCAGCAGACGAGCACGGCGCGCGCAGCGGGCAAAAGCTGATCGCAAAGGGTGACCAGTGCGTGCGCGACGCGGATTACATGCGTCGCAATCACATGAAACTCCTCAAGCACCAGCGTGACGAGACCATGCGCAAGGGGATACGCACCACTCAGGACAGTCTGAAAAACTGCATTGAGTGCCACGTCAACCCCAAGACCAACAGCGTGGCCAGCAGCAAGGAAGACTTCTGCATGGGCTGTCACAGCTACGCCGCCGTCAAGCCGGATTGCTTCGAGTGTCATTCCAGCAAGCCGAAAGCCGCTGCGGGGGGGATGCATCCGATCGTCGCGCCGGAGCAGAAGTCTGAAGGCAAGGACAAGCAGTCTGGTCTGTCCGGAAAGATGCGTTGGCAGATGCAGGAAAAACTGGCGAGCTTGAACATGGGCGAGGGCTTTAAATGAGCAAAGACGTAGATAACAGCCGCAGGAAATTCATCGCAGCAGGGGTGGCGGGCACTGCTGGCTTGGTGCTTGCGCCAGGAGTGACGCTGCTGGATATGGCCAATGCGCGTCCTGCCGGCGAGCCGGCTTCCAGCGCCAAGCGCTGGGGCATGCTGATCGACAGCACCAAGTGCGCGACCGGTTGCAACGACTGCGTTTCCGCCTGCGGCAAGGAAAATGGCGTGGCCTCGACCGGACACCCTGAGACCGATCCGCAGTGGATACGCAAGGTCGAGCTGAAGGAAGTCAAAAGCGGCAAGAGCCATTCCCTGCCGATGATGTGTCAGCACTGCGCCGAACCGCCTTGCGTGGACGTGTGCCCGACAGGGGCGTCGTTCAAGCGCGCCGACGGCATCGTCCTGGTGGATCGGCATATCTGCATCGGTTGCCGTTACTGCATGATGGCCTGTCCGTACAAGGCGCGTTCGTTCGTGCATGAAGAGCATCATGACCAGAACCCGGATGTGCCGCGCGGCAAGGGTTGTGTTGAATCCTGCACGCTGTGCGTGCACCGGATTGACAAGGACCTGCAACCCGCCTGTGTTGAAGCATGCTCGGATGCGAATCACGGTGCGATGTTGTTTGGTGACCTGAACGATCCCAACAGCGAAATATCCAAACGCATTGCCACCTATGCCACCACCCAAGTCCGTGCGGATTTGGCGCTGAACACCGGCGTACGCTATCAGGGGATTTGAACGCTATGAATTTCGAGGCTTTCCGGAAAGTTGAACAAGGCGCGTTTTATGCGCTGGTGGCCGCAATCGGCCTGATAGTGCTGGTTGGCCTGGGTGCCGCGCACTACATGGAGGAGCACGGCCATGTGGTGACCGGCATGAGCAACCAGATCGTCTGGGGAATGCCGCATGTGTTCGCGATCTTCCTGATCGTGGCGGCATCCGGCGTGCTCAACGTCGCCTCCATCGGATCGGTGTTCGGCAAGACCGTGTACAAGGCGCGCGCACCGCTGTCCGGTCTGCTCGCCCTGGCCATGCTGGCTGGCGGCTTGACGGTGCTGATGCTGGATCTGGGACGTCCCGACCGCTTGATCGTGGCGATGACGCACTATAATTTCAAATCAGTCTTCGCCCTGAACGTATTCTTCTATACCGGCTTCTTTGCCATTGTCGCAATTTATATCTGGACGATGATGGAACGCAGGATGAACGTCTACTCCAAGTATGCCGGTTTCTCGGCTTTTATCTGGCGTCTTGCGCTGACCACCGCAACCGGCTCGATTTTCGGTTTCCTGGTGGCGCGCCAGGCATACGCTTCAGCCATGCTGGCGCCGATGTTCATTATCATGTCCTTTGCGTTTGGCTTGGCCGTGTTCATTATCGTGCAGCACGTGATGTATCGCTGGAATGGCCGCACGCTGGACGAGGCGATCCAGCGCCGCCTGAAAAATCTTCTGGCAATTTTTGTGGGTGCGGTATTTTACTTCACGCTGGTTTATCACCTGACCAACCTGTATTTCGCCAAACAGATCGCTTTCGAGCGCTTTATCTTGATTGATGGCGGCGTCTACACCAACCTGTTCTGGTTTGGCCAGATTCTGCTGGGCACTCTCGCGCCGCTGGCAATCCTGTTCCACCCCGGCATGGGCAAGAAATGCGGCTGGATTGTGACGGCAGCGATGCTGGTCATACTCGGCGGTTTTGCGCAGCTCTACGTGCTGCTGATCGGCGGTCAGGCATTCCCTCTGGAGATATTCCCCGGCATGCAGGCGAGCAGCAGCTTCTTCGATGGCAGGATCAACCCCTACAGCCCCAGCCTGCCGGAGTTCCTGCTCGGATTCGGCGGGATTGCCATCGCGGCTCTGCTAACCGTGATCGCAGTCAGGGTGTTGCATTTCATGCCTGAAGATGACTTCAGTCAAGTTGGCAAGCAGGCATTGACTGACTAGGAATCGAAAGCGTCGGGCCTGGGAGCTTGTCGCTCCCAGGCCCGAATCACCCACATGCCCCGTCTGCTGATCTCAGCCGCACATAAATCCTCCGGAAAAACTACCGTCTCCATCGGCTTGTGCGCCGCATTCAGGGCGCGCGGCACCCAGGTTCAACCGTTCAAGAAGGGCCCCGATTACATCGACCCGATGTGGCTTTCCGTTGCCAGCGGGCGCCCCTGTCGCAACCTTGATTTCTTCATTATGGGCGAGGACGAGATCGTCGCCGAATTCCAGCGCCACTCCGCCGGCGCGGACCTCAGCCTGATCGAAGGCAACAAGGGCCTGTACGACGGACTCAACCTCGACGGCAGCAACAGCAATGCCGCGCTGGCCCGCCTGCTGCAGGCGCCGGTGGTGCTGGTGATCGACGCACGCGGCATGACGCGCGGAATCGCGCCCTTGATCCTGGGCTACCAGGCATTCGACCGGAATATCAACATTGCCGGGGTGATACTCAATAATCTCGGCGGAACCCGCCACGAGAGCAAGCTGCGCGCCGTGATCGAGCACTATACCGACGTGCCGGTGATCGGCGCGGTGCATCACGACAAGCGTCTGGAAATCGTGGAACGGCACCTTGGCCTGATGCCGAGCAACGAAGCCGAGGCGGCGACGCTGCGCGTGAATGAAATTGGCGAGATCGTCGGGGCGCAAGTCGATCTCGGCAGGTTGCTGGAAATCGCCGCCACCGCGCCGCCGCTGCCGGAGCCCCGGGTGACTAGCCCTCACCTCAATCCTCTCCCGCAAGCGGGAGAGGAGGCAAACGTGTCGCCTCGCGACGCCAAGACTACTGTTCGCATCGGCTGGGCCAAGGACCAGGCCTTCGGCTTTTATTATGCCGATGACCTTGATGCCTTGCGCGCCGCCGGCGCCGAGCTGGTCCCGCTGGACACCCTGCACGACCCGCATCTTCCGGAAGTGGATGGCCTGTTTATCGGTGGCGGCTTCCCCGAATTATTCATGAGCGAACTGGAGGCCAACGTTACGCTGCGCGAAGAGATCGGCCGCGCAATCGAGAGCGGCATGCCGGTATACGCGGAATGCGGCGGACTCATGTACTTGGCGCGTTCGCTGACCTGGCATGGCGAAAAGCGCAATATGGTGGGCGTCATTCCGGGCGACGTGGTGATGCACGAAAAACCGGTCGGGCGCGGCTACATCCGCTTGAACGAAACGGGGGCGAACCCATGGCCGGCGCCGACCGGGCCAGCGCCGGTGCCTGAAGTGCGCGGCCACGAATTCCACTATTCCAGCCTGGACAACCTGGACACGAGTGAACTGAAATATGCCTACGAGGTCAAACGCGGCCATGGAATAGATGGGCGCCACGACGGCATCGTCTACAAAAACCTGCTGGCTTCCTACGCCCATCTGCGCAGCCTTGACGCCTATAACTGGGCCGCCCGTTTCGTGGCCTTTGTGCGCAGCAAGGCGCAAGAAGCAGAGCAGCCGGCGGCTGGAAGCGAGCGCCATGACCGCGCCGCCTGATTTGAATTGTTAATATCTTAAAGGAGAAAGTCGATGATTACCGTCACAGCCAAAGCTGCCGAGCAGATTCAGCAGGCCGCCACCCAAAGCGAAGCCGAAGGGATGTTTCTGCGGATTGCCGCCCGTCGCGGGATGGACGGAACGATCCAGTACGGAATGGGGTTCGATGAGCAGAGTGAAGAAGACGTGATGGTGAATTCCGAGGGAGTCGCCGTCATCGTGGCGCCAGAGAATATGGGTCTGCTCAACGGGGCCGTGCTGGATTTCGTTGAGCTCGATCCCGGTGACTTCCGCTTCATTTTCATCAACCCCAACGATAACGGCGGCTCTTCCTGCAGTACTTCGTCAGGCGGCGGTGGCGGTGGCGGCTGCGGCGGCTGCGGTGGCGGTTGTCACTAATAAGATCCAGGGTTACAACGCTGCCTCAGCGGATGGAATTTGATCTCGTCATTATCGGCAGCGGCCCGGGAGGATACAAGGCCGCGATCACCGCCGCTCACCTGGGGGCCAAGGTGGCACTGGTGGAGAAAGGCTTGCCGGGCGGTACTTGCCTGAATCAGGGCTGTATCCCGAAAAAGACCCTGCTTCACCTGGCCTCGCTGATCGAGGATGTGAATGCCCTGCAGGGACGCGGTCTGATCGGCCAGGTGCGCGGGGATTTCATGGCGGCGATGGCGCACAAGGACGAAGTGGTCACCGGCATCCGCAACAATTTCACGGTGTGGCTGAAGCGTCTGGGCGTGCGCGTTTTTATCGGCGAGGGAAAACTGCTGGGCGATGGCCGGATCAGCGTCAGTCCGGCGCGCAACCTGAACTCGCCGGAATGCGATGCGCCCTTTACCGACAAGGGCAAGCTCACCGTCACCGCGCCGCTTGAGCTCAAGGCCAGGCGCATCATCATTGCCACCGGTTCGGCGCCGCGCGAACTCGCGGCATGCCCGAGCAACGGCCGGGAGATCATGCACTCGCCCGATTTCATGTACCGGCTCGATCACCTGCCGAAATCCATTCTGTGTGTCGGCGGCGGCTCGATCGGTGTGGAGCTGGGTTTCTTGCTGCATCAGTTCGGTTCCCGCGTGTGTATCGTTGAACAGGGAGGCCGGCTACTGGACCAGCCGCATATCCCGGAGCGCGCCAGCGCCGTGCTGGAGCGCAAGTTCGCACGCATCGGCATCGAAGTGCGCAAGAATGCGACCGTTGCGCAAAGCCGGATCATCGACGGCAGGGTGGAAGTCACCTGCACGGATGGCTACTGCGACACCTTCGAGCATGTGCTGGTTGCCGTTGGCCGGCGGCCGATGACGGCCGGTCTGGGCCTGGAAGAAGCCGGGGTGGCGCTGAATCCGGAGGGTTTCATCGAGGTAACGGAACATCTGGAAACCAGCGTTCCCGGCATTTACGCCATCGGCGACGTCAAGCCCGGCCCGATGACCGCCAATGCCGCCCTGCACGATGCCAAGGTGGCGGCAGCCAATGCCATCAACGGCAATGTCCTGCGCAGCAATTATCACAAGGTGCCGACCGTCATCCATTCCGCCCTGGAAATCGCGACAGTGGGACTGACCGAGGATATCGCCGAACGCGCCGGGTTCGATGCCGATGTAGCGCGCACCAATCTCGGCGGCTCCGGCAAGGCGCGCGCGCATCACGACTACGAAGGCTTCATCGAGGTGGTGCACGATGCCGAGACCGGCCAGTTGCTGGGCGGCTGCATCGTCGGGCCGGAAGCGGGCGAGCAGATCCACATGATGTCGGCGGCCTGCCAGTCCGAGCGCGGGTTGTGGTTCTTCACCGACATGAGCTACAGCCACCCCTCCTGGTGCGAGGAGCTGGAAACCGCCATCGACCCCTATACCTCGGCATTTTCGAAGTCCGGCAAGGAGGTGTTCCGTCCCGGCATCTTCGCCAGCCATCCAAAGTAAAACGGCCGACCTTCCGGGTATAATCAACAGCTACAAAACACCCAAGGGGAAAACATGGCAGCCAAACCCGGAGAACGAAAACTCCAGATCCTGCAAAATCTGGCGGAAATGTTGCAGAAACCGCAGGGCGAGAAAATCACCACCGCATCCCTGGCTGCCAGGATCGGCGTATCCGAGGCGGCGCTCTACCGCCACTTCGCCAGCAAGGCGCAGATGTTCGAGGGGCTGATCGAGTTCATCGAGCAGACCCTGTTCGGCCTGATCAACAAGATCACCAGCGAAGAGAACAACGGTGTGAAACAGCTGGAGGCCGTGCTGCCCCTGCTGCTCGGTTTCGCCCAGAAGAACCCCGGCATGACCCGGGTGCTGATCGGCGAAGTGCTGGTCAACGAGGATAGCCGCCTCCAGACCCGCATCAACCAGCTGCACGACCGGCTGGAAGCCACGCTCAAGCAGTCATTGCGGCTGGCCGCGAGCCAGCAGGAAATTCCGACCGAGATCGATGCCGCCGCTCAGGCCAACCTGATGATGAGCTTCGTGGTCGGCCGCTGGCACCAGTTCGCCAAGAGCGGCTTCAAGCGCGAGCCGATGGAGTTCTGGGCGGCACAGGGACGGGCGCTGATCAAAGGGTGAGTGTTGCCCGAATGCGCCGAATCGCTTCGGTTATGATTTCATCAGTTCAAGAAGACGCTACTGCAATTCCAGTACCGTCAGGGCATGGAACAATCCTTCCACCACGCTCGCCATTGCGGGGTAGTTCAGCTTCTCCGGCGTGTCATCGGCGGAATGGTAGGCCGCGTTGCGATAGAAAGCGGTGTCGGTGATCATGATTGCCGGATATCCCTCCCGCCAGAAGGAGAGATGGTCGCTCCATGCCACGCCGGGGATGATTTCGAAGGTGGCCAGCGATTCCACGGGGAAATCCGAGCGGGACTTGAAGGCGGCGACCAGCTGGCGCAACTCCTTGCGGGAGGCCCGGTTTGAAACCATGGCGATGAAATTTGCCCGGTCTGGGTAGAAGTGCCGGAATAGCGGCGGGTAACTTTGACTGCCGGGCTGCTCGCTGTATGAGCCCAGCATCTCCAGGGAAATCATCAGGCGAATGTTCTCGCCGCGCGCCTTCGCGGCTTGGGCATAAACGCCGCTGCCCATCCGGCCCCAGAAAAAGAACGGCGGCTCCTCGTTGACGAATGCCACGAAGCGGAGGGTGCGCGCGGTCTCCACATTGGCGAACAAACGGGTGAGCTCGAGGAGCGCCGCGACACCGCTCGCATTGTCGTCTGCGCCCGGTGTACCCTGCACCGTGTCGTAGTGTGCGCCCACCACGATGATTTCTTCGGGCTTGGTCTTGCCGATCCGGCTCACTTCCAGATTTTCGCTTTTCACGCCCATGGCCTGGTAATACTGCGAGTTCACTTGGTAATTATGGGCGGCCCATACACTGCGAATGTAGTCGGCGGCGGCATGGAGCGCATCGGGCCGGAACACGTTGCGTTGCCCGATCTCAACGGCAAGGTGGGAAACGTGACCGCGCAGGCGGTCTGCGAGGGTGGGCGAGGAGGAATCCGTTGCGCGATTCACGGCGGGTGTGTTCTCCGGCAAGGCCGCTCCGCTCCAGATCAGCATGATACCGATGAGGATGAGGCCGGGCGTGGTCATCTGCAATTGATCGCTCCCGACATGTCGGGTTAAAACCCGACCTACTAATGTTCCCTGTGCCAGATCAGCTGACCGTCCTTGCGGACTTCCTTGATGCGATGAAAGGGAACGTCATGAGCGTAGCCATCCTGATCGGTGACCTGGCAAGAAAAATGATCGCCCGGGGTCATGTGCACCTGCTGCAACGGCACCTGAATGATTTTCCCTTCCACGCGGTCGTAATAGCCGATCACGAAATCCCCTTTTGCGAATGCGCTATCCCAGCGCAGCCGGTTGAGCAGTTCCTGAATGGGGAGCATGGGATTCCCTGTTTAAGGGCCTATGAACCAAAAAAACTTCGATTAACCACGAATGACACGAATGTTCACGAATAAACACGAATAAACACGAATAGTTAGAGACCGTCGTCATGTTGCCTAGAGGCGCCTACTTTTGACACCAAACAGGTGAATCAGGCTATCCATACTAACCAACTGATTATTCGTGAACATTCGTGTTTTATTCGTGGGAATTCGTGGTAAAAGCTTTTTCTAGGATGCTATAAGGATAGCTAATTTTTCAACTCGCCGCACACCGGGCAGGCCGGATCCTTCTTCAGCCTGATCGAACGCCACTCCATCTGCAGTCCGTCGAGCAGCAGCAGCCGGCCATTCAGCGGCTGGCCGGCGCCGCTCAGGATCTTCAGCGCTTCGGCCGCCTGGGTCGAGCCAATGATCCCCACCAGCGGTGCGAACACACCCATCACCGCACAGCGTTCGCCTTCCTCGCCCCCCGCTTCCGGAAACAGGCAGTGGTAGCAAGGGCTGGAGGGGGCACGCAAATCAAAAACCGCCACCTGCCCGTCGAAGCGTATCGCCGCACCGGAAACCAGCGGCTTTCCATGGGCGACGCAGGCGCGGTTGACGGCATGGCGGGTGGCGAAGTTGTCGCTGGCATCGAGCACGACATCGGACTGGGCGACGAGGTGGTCAAGTTCGGCCCCTTCGACGCGCTGCGGAATGGCCGTGACGCTGATTTCGGGATTGATGGCTTTGAGCGTGCGCTGCGCCGATGTCGCCTTGTTGGTGCCGAGGGAATGGGTGAAGTGGGCGATCTGGCGCTGCAGGTTGGTGAGATCGACGCTGTCGCCGTCGCAGATCGTGATCCTGCCGACGCCGCTGGCGGCAAGGTAGAGCGCGGATGGGGAGCCCAGGCCGCCGGCGCCGATGATCAGGGCATGGGCGCCAAGCAGCTTTTCCTGACCCTCGATGCCGATCTGTGGCAGCAGGATGTGGCGGCTGTAGCGCAGGAGCTGGTTGTCGTCCATGAGTGTTTTTAGTGACGTAGGTTGGGCACCCCGTGCCCAACAAATGATCTTGGGTTTGTCGGGCACAGCGTGCCCGACCTACATCTGCCTCACTTGCTTTGCAGGATATTCAACCCCTTCAGCAGGTTGAGCGCCTGATTCAGCTGATAGTCGTTTTTCGACACGATTTCGCCGGGAGCCGGTTTGCCGCTGTCGGCTTTTCCATCCTTGCCCTTGGAGTCAGGTTTTGGCGGTGCGGGCAGCTTGATCGACGGCGTTTCGGGCTTCTTGCCTTCCTCGTCCTTGTTGCCGTTGGATAGATGCCGCTCCAGATCGGCTTCGCGCAGGCTGAACGCGCCCTGCTGTTCCACTCCGTTGATCGTGGCCTCTTCGACGGTGATATCCGGGCTGATGCCCTTGGCCTGGATGGAGCGTCCATTGGGCGTGAAATAGCGCGACGTGGTCAGCTTGATGGCGGTGTTGTTGCCCAGCGGCAGGACGGTTTGCACCGATCCCTTGCCAAAGGTTTGCGTGCCCATGATGATGGCGCGCTTGTGATCCTGCAGGGCGCCGGCGACGATTTCCGAGGCCGAGGCCGAACCGCCGTTGACCAGTACCACCATGGGCACGGTTTTGGTGTCGGCGGGCAGATTTTTCAGGTAATCCTCCTGCGCAACGGCATGCAGATAGTTTTCCTTGTTTGCCGTCAGCCTCATCTTGGCGTCCTCGGTGCGTCCCTCGGTGTATACCACCAGCGCATCTTGCGGCAGGAACGCGGCGGAAACCGCGACGGCACCGTTGAGCAGACCGCCCGGATCGTTGCGCAAATCCAGCACCAGCCCCTTCAGCGGCGCCTTGTTCTGCTTGTAGAACGCATCCAGTGCCTTGGCCATGTTCTCGCCGGTATGCTCCTGGAACTGGGTGATGCGGATATAGCCATAGCCCGGTTCGACCAGTTTCGATTTTACGCTCTGGATCTTGATCACGGCGCGTGTGAGGGTGATGGTCAGAGGTTTGGTTTCGCCCTTGCGGAGCACGGTGAGGGTGATCTTGGTTCCGGGTTTGCCGCGCATGCGCTTGACCGCCTCGTTCAGCGTCAGCCCCTTGACCGGGGTTTCGTCCAGCTTGATGATCAGATCCCCGCTTTTTATGCCGGCCAGGAATGCCGGGGTATCCTCGATCGGGGATACCACCTTGACGAAGCCGTCTTCCATGCCCACCTCGATGCCGAGGCCGCCGAATTCACCCTGGGTGCCGACCCGCAAATCCTTGAACGCATCGGCGTCAAGGTAGGCGGAATGGGGGTCGAGGCCGGTGAGCATGCCGTTGATCGCTTCGGTGATGAGCTTCTTGTCTTCCACCGGTTCGACATAGTCGCTCTTGATCTTGCCGAAGACCTCGGTGAAGGCGCGCAGATCATCGATCGGTAGCGGGCTGGCTGCATCCTTGTCGGCCACTGCGGAGAAATTGAGGCTGATCATCACGCCGATGATGGCGCCAAAAAAGATCAAGCTAGTTTTTTGCATTTTGCCGCGCATTACATTCATCCTCGTTATCACTCAAAAATCACTATTTAGTTCAGCTTGACCCAGCCCAGCGGGTCGAATGGTCGGCTTCGATGTCGCATTTCAAAGTATAAACCGGTTTCTGCAATTCCGCCGCTGTTTCCCACTGCAGCGACTGCATCGCCAGCCCGAACCGTTTCGCCGGCCTGTTTGTAGAGGGTTTCATTGTTGCCGTAGAGGCTCATGTAGTCGTCGCCATGGTCGACGATGACGATGTTGCCGAAACCGCGCAGCCAGTCGGAAAATACCACCTGCCCATTGGCGATGCATTTGACGTCCTGCCCCGCCGCCGATTTGATGAACAAACCCTTCCATGTTGCGCCGCTATCCTCCCGTTGACTGCCAAAGCGGTTGACAAGTTCCCCGCGCACCGGCAGATGAAGCTTGCCTTTGAGCTGCTGGAGAGCGCCGCCGGATGGTTCGGGTGTGGGCAGGCTGCGGTTGTACACAGAAGCGATCTTTTTTTTCTTGGGTTGCGCCAGCCTGCTCAGGCGTTCGATCAATTGCGTCAGGCGTTTTTCGTCACGCTGCAGGCGGCCGATTTCATGGCGCTGGCTGGTGATTTTCTGGTTGATGCGGAGCAGCACGGTTTTGCGTGCTTGCTTGTCCTTCTCAAGTTGGGCTTTCTGACGCGCCTGCTCCGATTTTACCTGCTCCAGCTCGGCGCTCTTTTCCTGGTAAAGCTGGGCAAGCTCGCGGGAATGTGCCAGGTTGGTGCGCAAGCTTTCGATCAGGGCGGCGCGTGCGCGGGACAGGTAAGTGTAATAGTGCAGCTGGCGCGCAAGCTGGTTGGGGTCCTGCTGGTTGAGCAGGATTTTCAGGGAGTCGTGCTGGCCGTGCAGGTGGTAGTGGGAGAGCAGCTGGCCGAGCAGCGCCTGCTGATTGCCGATTTTGCCCTGGGTATCGCGGCCTTCGCGCTGCACCTGGCTCAGCGTGGCGTCTACTCTTTCCTGCTGCTGCGCCAGTTCCCGCAGCCGCCGGTTGGCCGTGCTGATCGCCTGTTCGGATTGCTTCAGCGCATCGGTGGCATCGGTCTTTTTGCCTTCTGCGCTTTCGACCTCTTTTTGCAGGGCCTTGATGCGTTCGCGCAGGCCGGAGAGATCGTCTTTCGGCGCGGCGTGAGTGTTGAATGCACAAGCCAGCCCGGCGGCAAGGAAAATTGCTCGGGCAGGCCAGGCAGATGCCATTATTCGAATTCGATCAGGGGGTGGCCGGTCATTTCTGCGGGCTGCTGCAGCCCCATGATTTTCAGCAGCGACGGGGCGACATCCTCGAGCGCGCCGGTTTCGGCCAGATGTGCCTTGCGGCCGACGTACACGAAGGGCACCCGGTTCATGGTGTGGGCAGTATGAGCCTGATGCGAGTTTTCATCCGCCATCATTTCCGCGTTGCCGTGGTCGGCGGTAATCAGCACTTCTCCACCGCTCTGCCGCATTGCCTCGACCACCCTGTGCAAACACTGGTCCAGCGTTTCTATGGCCTTGACTGCCGCGGACATCACGCCGGTATGGCCCACCATGTCGGCGTTGGCGTAGTTGCAGATGATGGCGTCGAACTTGCGGCTTTCGATGGCTGCCACCAGCTTGTCGGTGACCTCGAATGCACTCATTTCCGGCTTCAGATCGTAGGTGGGAACGTCCGGAGAAGGAATCAGGACGCGGTCCTCGCCCGGGTAGATGCGTTCCTCTCCGCCATCGAAGAAGAAAGTGACGTGGGCATATTTCTCGGTTTCCGCTATCCTGAGCTGCTTCAGGCCCAGGTTCGAGATGTATTCGCCGAAGCCGTTGCGGATCTGCTCCGGCGGGTAAGCCACCGGCACGTTGAAATCCTTGCTGTATTCGGTGAGGGTGCAGAAAGCGGCGAGTTGCGGTACATGTTCACGCTCGAACAGGTTGAAGCCGGGTTCGATGAAGGCGCGGGTGATCTCGCGCGCGCGGTCGGAACGGAAGTTCATGAATACCACCACGTCGCCGTCCTCCATGCGCACCGGTTGTGCGCCGGGCGGGACGATGGCGGTGGCCTTGACGAACTCATCGTTTTCGTCGCGGGCGTAGGCCGCCGCCAAAGCGGCTTCCGCGCTTTCCGCCTGAAATTCCGCCTTGCCCTGGGTGAGCAGGTCATAGCCGGCCTTGACGCGCAGCCAGCGCTGGTCGCGATCCATGACGAAGTAGCGGCCGATGATAGAGGCGATTTGACCCACTTTGAGCTGGTCGCACTTTTCCTGGAGCCGACGCAGGTAATCCTGCGCGCTTCTCGGCGGCGTGTCGCGCCCGTCGAGGAAGGCGTGCAGGTAAACTTTTCTCAACCCCGCCTTGGCCGCCAGTTCGAGCATGGCGTGGATGTGCGTTTCGTGGCTATGCACCCCGCCATCGGACAGCAGACCCATGATGTGCAATGCCTTGCCGCTGCTCCTGGTGGTTTCCACTGCCTGGGTCAGGGCAGGATTGGCGAAGAAATTGCCGCTGCTGATGGCGCGATTGATGCGGGTGAATTCCTGGTAGACGACACGGCCGGCGCCGATGTTGAGGTGGCCTACCTCGGAGTTGCCCATTTGTCCGCCCGGCAATCCCACCGACGCTTCGGACGCATTGATGGTGGTGTGGGGGCAGGTCTGCCAGAGTTTATCCCAGTTGGGTTTGTGCGCGCTGGCGATGGCATTGTTATCCCGGCTTTCGCTGCAACCGAATCCGTCCAGGATAATGAGTAAAACGGGGGTGACCTTCATGCTGGAATTTTCTGGCTCGTTTTAAATTTTAAAGAAGTAGCATAATTTTATTATATTTTACTAATAATCGCATTATACTTAATTTATTAACCTACCTCAGTATCCTGAAATATAGCTTAACGAAGGCGAGCAGATGGAACCCAATCCGGTTGAATTGATCGACAAGGAAGAGCACATCGAACAGGCGTCCCGCGCCATGAAGGCCATGTCGCATCCGCTGCGGCTGAAGATATTGTGCGTGCTGGGAGATCGGGAGGTCAGCGTGCAGGATATTGTCGAAAGCGTCGGTACATCCCAGAGCAATATTTCCCAGCATCTGGCGATTTTGCGCGACAAAGGAGTGCTGCGCACGCGCAAGGATGCCAATCGAGTGTATTACCGGGTCGGCGATCCGCGCACCCTGAAGTTGATCAGCCTGATGCGCGATGTTTTTTGTGGCTTCGCCAAGTAAGTCCTGGGTAGGGTGGGCACGTCTTTGTGCCCACGCGGTCGGTGAAGTTCTCCGCGTGGGCTATCTCCCGGCAAGCCCGCTGCGCGGCTTGATAATATAAAGTATATTAGAATATACTAATACATTTTTGGGGTCGAGCGTGCTGAAACCTGTCTGGATTCTGTTGGGGGTCTTCCTGGCTCCGCTGGCTCAGGCGGCGTTGCCTTTTGCCACTGCGACGGTAGAGTACCGCGAGGTGGATCAGACCTACGCCGCCGAGGCGCTGGTCGAGGCGGTCAAGCAATCCACCGTGGCGGCCCAGATTTCCGGCCGCATCGTCGAAGTCCATTTCGATGTTGGCGACACCGTGCAAAAGGGCCAGGTGCTGGTCCGCATCGACGAGAGCGAAGCCCGTCAGGCGGTAGCTGGCAGCGAGGCGGTGGTGGCTCAGGCGCGCGCCAATCTGCAGAATGCACGCCAGCACTATGAGCGCACCAGGCAGCTGCTGGCGCAGAAATTCATCAGCCAGGCCGCCCTCGACAAGGCGCAGGCGGACTACAAGGCGGCCGAGGCGCAGTTGGCAGCAGCCCAGGCGAGCGCCGGTCAGGCCGCCACCACCAGGGGCTTCACTGCGGTGATGGCGCCTTACAGCGGCGTGGTCGCGGTCCGCCATGTCGAGCTGGGGGAAATGGCGAGCCCCGGCAAGGCGCTGATGACCGGTTTCGATCCCAGGGACTTGCGCGTGGTGGCGAGCATTCCCCAGTACAAGCTGGCGGATGTGCGCCGCTCCGCCCGTGCCCAGGTGGAATTCCCCTCCTTCAACAAGTGGGTCACGGCCAAGGCGGTGACCCTCCTGCCCGCCGCCGACGTTAAAACCCATACTACCCGCGTCCGCCTGGATCTGCCCGAAGATGTCCGCGATGTCTATCCCGGCATGTTTGCGCGTGCTCACTTTGCCGTCGGCCGGGCGAAGAAGCTGCTGGTGCCGGTGCCGGCCATAGCCCGGCGGAGCGAAGTGACCGCCGTCTACGTGGTCGACGCGAAAGGCGGCGTGACCTTCCGCCAGATCCGCCTGGGCGAGCCGGCGGCCGACGGCATGATCGAAGTCCTGGCGGGCCTTTCCGCCGGGGAAACGGTGGCGCTGGAGCCGGTCAAGGCGGGGATATATCTGAAGGGTAAGCAGTGAAGAGTAAGGACCAAGCTATGCCGGAGTCCAACTCCTCACCCCTCACTCCTCACTCCTCACCAAATATGGGTATTTCCGGCCGCATCGCCAAAACCTTCCTGCAGTCGCAGATGACGCCGCTGATCGCGCTCATCGCCTTCCTGCTCGGCCTGTTCGCCGTGATGGTGACGCCGCGCGAGGAGGAGCCGCAGATCAACGTCACCATGGCGAACGTGTTCATTCCCTTCCCCGGCGCTTCCGCCAAGGACGTGGAGAGCCTGGTGGCGACGCCGGCCGAGCAGGTGCTGTCGCTGATCACCGGCATCGAGCACGTCTATTCCGTTTCGCGCCCAGGCATGGCGGTGCTGACCGTGCAGTACAAGGTGGGCGAGGACCGCACCCAAGCCTTGGTGCGCCTGTACGACACGGTCCAGTCGCACCGCGACTGGGTCTCCCCCAATCTCGGCGTGGGCGAGCCGATCATCAAGCCGGTCGGCATCGACGACGTGCCGATCGTCAGCCTCACCCTGTGGACGGAGGATGCCGCCCGCGGCGCCTACGAACTGCGGCAGGTGGCCCATGCCGCCGAAATCGAACTGAAGCGGATCAAGGGCACGCGCGAAGTGAAAACCCTGGGCGGGTCGAACCGCGTGGTGCGGGTGATCATGGACGCGGAGCGGATGAATGCCTACCGTGTTTCCGCCCAGGACATCCGCGATGCCCTCCAGGTCAGCAACGCTTCCCAGCCTTCCGGCACGCTGGTCGAGAACAACCGCGAACTGCTGGTGCAGACCGGCACTTTCCTCTCCAGCAGCGCGGACGTCAAGCAGCTGGTGGTGGGCGTCGCCGAGGGGCTGCCGGTGTTCATGACCGACGTGGCGCGGGTGGAGGATGGCCCCGACCAACCCGGCCGCTATGTCTGGCTGGGCACCGGCCCGGCGGCGGCCGACAAGAAAATTGCCGGCAAGGGCGAATTTCCGGCGGTGACCCTGGCGGTTTCGAAGAAGCCGGGCGAGAACGCGGTGGATGTCGCCGAGCGCGTCATCAAGCGCATCGAGCAACTGCACGGCACCATCATCCCCGACGGCGTCCACGCCACGGTCACGCGCAATTACGGCGAAACCGCCAACGACAAGGCGCAGAAACTGATCGGCAAGCTGATCTTCGCCACCGCCTTCGTGGTGCTGCTGGTGCTCATCGCGCTGGGCAAGCGCGAGGCGCTGATCGTCGGCGTGGCGGTGCTGCTGACCCTGGCGGCGACCCTGTTCGCTTCCTGGGCGTGGGGCTTCACCCTCAACCGGGTGTCGCTGTTCGCGCTGATTTTCTCCATCGGCATCCTGGTCGACGACGCCATCGTGGTGGTGGAAAACATCCACCGCCGCCGCGAACTGGAACCCGGCAAGCCGCTGACCGAGGTGATTCCCGAGGCGGTGGACGAGGTCGGCGGCCCGACCATACTCGCCACCCTGACCGTGATCGCAGCGCTGTTGCCGATGGCTTTCGTCTCCGGCCTGATGGGGCCGTACATGAGCCCGATCCCGATCAACGCCAGCATCGGCATGCTGATTTCCCTTGCCATCGCCTTCATCGTCACGCCCTGGCTGGCGCTCAAACTCCTGGCGCATAAGCATGACGCGCCGAGCCATAGCGAACTCGGCGCGGAGAGCCGGCTGTTCGGTTTCTTCAGCGCGCGCCTGACACCCTTCCTCAATCGCGAGCAGGGCAAAGCAAACCGCAAGAAACTCTGGCTGGCGATCGTCGGGATGATTGTTTTTGCCATCCTGCTGGCGGTATTCAAGATCGTCATCATGAAAATGCTGCCGTTCGACAACAAGTCCGAATTCCAGGTGGTGGTGGATATGCCGGTGGGCACCCCGCTGGAGCAGACCGCGCGGGCGATGCGCGAAATCGGCGGCTATCTGTCCACCGTGCCGGAGGTGACCGATTACGAGGCCTATGCCGGCACCGCCTCGCCGATCAATTTCAACGGCCTGGTGCGCCAGTATTACCTGCGCAGCGGCAGCGAAGTGGGCGATATCCAGGTGAACCTGGTGGACAAGCACCGCCGCGACCGCAAGAGCCACGAAATCGCGACCAGTGTGCGCCCCGAAATCGAGCGCATCGCCGCCCGGCATCAGGCCAAGGTCAAGGTGGTGGAAGTGCCGCCGGGCCCGCCGGTGATGTCGCCGATCGTCGCTGAAGTTTACGGGCCGGACTATGAAGGCCAGATGAAGGTGGCGAAGCAGGTGCGCGCTCACTTCGCCAAAACCGCCGATATCGTGGCGATCGATGACACCATCGAGGAGGACGCGAACAAGCTGGTCCTGCGTGTCCTGCAAGGCAAGGCTGCGTTGATGGGCGTGGCGCAGAAGGACGTGGTGGCGGTGATGCGCTTAGGGCTGTCCGGCGAGGACGTGACCCCGATGCATGAAGGCGAGTCCAAGTTCGAGGTGCCGGTGCGGCTGACGCTGGCGCCGGAGCGTCAAAGCAGCCTGGACGAGCTGCTCAAGCTCACCGTGCGGGCGCAGGATGGCACGCTGGTGCCGCTATCTGAATTGGTGAGCGTGGCCACGGTCGCGCGCGAGAAATCCATTTACCACAAGGATTTGCTGCCGGTGGTGTTCGTCGTCGGCGACATGGCCGGCAAGCTGGACAGCCCGCTTTACGGCATGTTCTCCATCCGTTCCGCGATCGCCGGGATGAAACTGGCCGAAGGCGGGACTCTGGGCGATTATTTCATCCGGCAGCCGGACGACCACTACGCCGGCTACAGCATCAAGTGGGACGGGGAATGGCAGGTCACCTACGAGACTTTCCGCGACATGGGCATCGCCTACGCGGTCGGGCTGGTATTGATCTACCTGCTGGTGGTGGCGCAGTTCAAATCATACGTGGTGCCGCTGGTGATCATGGCGCCTATCCCGCTCACCATCATCGGCGTAATGCCCGGCCACGCCCTGCTCGGCAGCCAGTTCACCGCCACCAGCATGATCGGCATGATCGCGCTGGCCGGCATCATCGTGCGCAATTCCATCCTGCTGGTGGACTTCATCAACATGCAGGTGGAGCAGGGCATGGCCTTCCAGGAGGCGGTGATCCGCGCCGGCAGCACCCGCGCCAAGCCGATCGTGCTCACCGGCCTGGCCGCCATGCTCGGCGCGCTGTTCATCCTGGACGACCCGATCTTCAACGGCCTGGCGATCTCGCTGATTTTCGGCATATTCGTCTCCACCGTGCTGACGCTGGTGGTGATTCCGGTGCTGTATTATGCCGTGATGTACAGGAAGCTTACTTAATGCTGATTTACCGCAAAGGACGCGAAGGTTCGCAAAGGAAAAACAAGGTTCATGGCTTACCTTGCGTTCCTTTGCGTCCTTTGC
Source organism: Sulfuricella sp. (assembly GCA_019911785.1). The sequence goes on from JAIOJM010000171.1 coordinate 25,822, forward strand.
GGTGAAGATTTTTTTGAAATGTTTTAGGAGAAAACTATGACCATCAACCGTATCGTTCGTATCGTCGCCGGCTTTTTTGTGCTGCTGTCGCTCGGCCTGGGTGTTTCCAGCAGCCCGATTTTCGTCAGCGGCAACTTCCTCTGGTTTACCGCTTTCGTCGGGGTAAACCTGTTCCAAAGCGGCTTTACCAATCTTTGTCCGCTGGATACGATTCTGAAAAAACTGGGCGTTCCTGTTGGCAATGGAGGCTGTGCCTGATGAGGCTCGGGGTGGGGTTGTGACCCCACCCCATTCTAGAGCGCGTGGGGAAGCTGGTTACAGGCCTACCATGGTGGCAGCCGGATCGCATCGCTTCACCGCTTCGAGTATCTGCTTGTCTTGAATCTTGTCTGGGACGTACAGGACAGTCAGGGCATGTGGATGCTTGTGATGGTCGAAGTTTGCGGCAATCACGCCGTCGCAGGCCATTACCTCCTGCTCTACCTTTGCCCGAATCTCCGGGGAGAGTTCGGGGTGAACGTGAATCAGGACGTCAACAGTATCCATAATA
>JAIOJM010000017.1 GCA_019911785.1 Sulfuricella sp.
GCAGCAAACTCTTCGGGCTCATCACGATCAGCGGTTTTCGATAGGGCCGCACCATCTGGCGGCGCAGCAAATGGAATATTTGTGCTGGTGTGGTGGGCATGCAGACCTGGATGTTGTCCTCGGCACACAGTTGCAGGTAGCGCTCCGGGCGTGCCGAAGAGTGTTCCGGCCCCTGTCCCTCGTAGCCGTGCGGCAGCAGCATCACCAAGCCGCACAGCCGACCCCATTTGGCCTCGCCGGCGCTGATAAACTGGTCGATCACCACTTGGGCGCCGTTGGCGAAATCACCGAACTGTGCCTCCCAGATCACCAGTTCGTTCGGCTCGGCCGACGCATAGCCGTACTCGAATCCGAGCACCGCCTCTTCGGACAGCACCGAGTCGATCACCACGAAGTGCGGTTGCTTGTCGGATACGTTCTGGAGGGGAAGATACACCCCGGCATCCCATTTTTCCCGGTTCTGGTCGTGGAGCACGGCATGGCGGTGGAAAAACGTCCCACGCCCGCTATCCTGGCCGGAAATCCTCACCGCGAAGCCGTTTTCCAGCAAGGAGGCATAGGCCAGGTTTTCCGCCATCCCCCAGTCGAGCGGCAACCTGCCCTCGCCCATCTGGCGGCGGTCGGCGATGATCTTCTCCACCCGCGAATGCAGCTTGAAGTTGGCGGGAACCGCCGTCAACACGCCCGACAGCCGCTGCAGGTCGGCCAGCGGCACCGAGGTGTCGGCCGGGTCATCCCACTTGCTTTTCCGGAAGGGCGACCAGTCCGTGGCGTAAGCTTTCCTGAAATTCGTCAGCACAGTTCTGGTCACGGAAACGCCGGCATCGAGATCCCGGCGATAGGCGGCGATCATTTCCTCCGGGTCGTGCGACGCAAGCACCCTCTCGGCCACCAGCCTGTCGGCGTAAAGCTTGCGCGTACCAGGATGCTGGGCGATCTTCTTGTACATCAGCGGCTGGGTCACCAGCGGTTCGTCCTGTTCGTTGTGGCCCAGGCGGCGGTAGCACACCAGATCGATCACCACGTCCTTGTGGAAAGCCATGCGGTAGTCGAAGGCAATTTCCGTCACCAGCAGCACCGCTTCCGGATCATCGCCGTTGACGTGGAAAATCGGTGCGCCCACCATTTTTGCCACGTCGGTGCAATACAGCGTGGAACGGGTGTCGCGCGGGTCGGAAGTGGTAAAACCGATCTGGTTGTTGATGACGATGTGTACCGTGCCGCCGGTGCCGTAGCCGCGTGTCTGCGACAGGTTGAGGGTTTCCATCACCACGCCCTGACCGGCAAAGGCGGCATCGCCGTGGATCAGCACCGGCACCACCTGGTTGCCGACGAGATCGTGGCGTCGCTGCTGGCGCGCGCGCACCGAGCCTTCCACCACCGGATTGACGATTTCCAGATGGGAGGGATTGAACGCCAGCGTCAGGTGCATAGCCCCGCCCGGGGTGGCGACGTCGGTGGAGAAACCCTGGTGGTACTTGACGTCGCCGGAAGCCAGGCGGCCGTTCGCGGCATGCTTGCCCTCGAATTCGAGGAACAGGTCGCTCGGCAGCTTGCCGATGGTATTGACCAGCACGTTGAGGCGGCCGCGGTGCGCCATGCCGATCACCATTTCCTTCACGCCCTGGCTGCCGGAGCGCTGAATCAGGTGATCCAGCAGCGGAATCAGGCTATCGCCGCCTTCCAGCGAAAAGCGTTTCTGCCCGACATAGCGGGTGTGCAGGTATTTTTCCAGGGTTTCCGCAGCAGTGACCAGTTCGAGTATGCGGCGCTTGCCATCGGGGGAAAATTGCGGCCGTGCCCGGTTGGTTTCCAGCCGCTCCTGAATCCAGCGTTTATGGCTGGTATCGGGGATATGCATATACTCGGTGCCGATATTGCCGCAGTAGGTTTCCCTGAGAATGCGCAGGATATCGTGCAAGGTGGACGGCTCGGGCGCCACCAGGGAACCGGATTTGAAGACTTTGGACAAGTCGGCATCGGTCAGGCCGTAAGATTCCGGCAGCAGCTCCGGCACCTCCGGCACTTGCTGGCGCTTGAGCGGGTCGACGGTGGCGAGCTGCACGCCGCGGAAGCGGTAGGCGTTGATCAGCTGCAGCACCGCGATCTGTTTCCTGACCAGATCATCGACATCGGCTGCCGGCACCGGAACGCAAGGCTGCTTGGCGCGCTCGGCGAAGGATTGCAGCACCGGGGAATGGGGTACATCCTTGGCAAGCGCCCCCGGCATTTTCTGCAGCCGGTTGAAATATTCCCGCCATTCCTCGCCGACCAGGGCGGGATTGCTCAGGTATCGCTCGTACAGCTCCTCGATGAACGGCGCATTGCCGCCATAGAGGGCCGAGTTGTCCAGCATCTCCTTCATTCCACCCATGTTCTTCTCGTCTCCTGTAGGAACGGCGCCCTCGCCGCGATTTTCGGCTGCCATCGCGCCGGGGGCGGCGCTCCTACATTCCAGTCACCCCTCACAAGCTTCATCGGTTATTCGCGCAGTGAGATAGGTACAAAATCCCTTTTCTTCGGTCCCAGGAACAACTGGCGCGGGCGGCCGATTTTCTGCTCCGGGTCTGAAATCATTTCGTTCCATTGACTGCTCCAGCCGATGGTGCGGGAAATGGCGAAAATCGCGGTGAACATGTTGGTCGGGATGCCGATGGCGCGCAGCACGATGCCGGAATAGAAGTCCACGTTGGGATAGAGCTTCTTGGCGATGAAATACTCGTCCTCAAGGGCGATGCGTTCCAGTTCGAGCGCGATCTGGAACAGCCGGTCGTCTTGGGCGCCGAGTTCCTTCAGCACTTCGTGGCAGGTCTGGCGCATCAGGTTGGCGCGCGGGTCGAAATTCTTGTACACCCGGTGGCCGAAACCCATCAGGCGGAAGGGATTTTTCTTGTCCTTGGCGCGTTCGATGATCTTCGGAATATGGGCAACGTCGCCGATTTCCTCCAGCATCTTCAGCACCGCCTCGTTGGCGCCGCCGTGGGCGGGGCCCCACAGCGAGGCGATGCCGGCGGCGATGCAGGCGAAAGGATTGGCGCCGCTGGAACCGGCCAGGCGTACCGTCGAGGTGGAGGCATTCTGCTCGTGGTCGGCGTGTAGCGTGAAAATCCGGTCCATGGCCCTGACCAACACCGGGTTGGGCACGTATTCCTCGCAGGGCGTGGAGAACATCATATGCAGAAAGTTCGCCGCGTAGGAGAGCGAGTTGCGCGGATAGGCGAAGGGCTGCCCGGTGTTGTACTTGTAACTCATCGCCGCGATAGTCGGCACCTTGGCGAGCAGGCGGTGGGTAGAAATTTCGCGGTGGTGCGGGTCGGACACATCGCCGGAATCCTGGTAGAAGGCAGACAGCGCCCCCACCACTCCCACCATCACCGCCATGGGGTGGGCATCGCGACGGAAGCCCTTGAAGAAACTGGTCACCTGGTCGTGCACCATGGTGTGATGGCGGATGATGGAATCGAACTCCTGCTTCTGCTCCCTGGTGGGCAGCTCACCGTAATAAAGCAGGTGGCAGACCTCGATGAAATCCGCGTGCTCGGCCAATTGCTCGATGGGGTAGCCACGGTAAAGCAGTATCCCCTCGTCGCCGTCGATGAAGGTGATCTTCGAACTGCAACTGCCCGTCGACATGAATCCCGGATCGTAGGTAAACACCCCATGTTTCCCCAGGTTGCGGATGTCGATCACATCCGGGCCGAGAGTGCCGGAAAGAAGCGGCAGCTCGATTTCTGCACCGCCGTCGATTCTGAGATAGGCCTTGCGTTCGCTCATGACTCGTGTTCCTCTTCAATTAATATTGGCGCAGCATCAGCAGCACCTTTCTTACATTATCATCCACGCCGGTTTCATCGCTCTGGATCAGCCCCCATAAATCCGGGTCGGAATAGGCCAGCAGCCCCTTGAATGCTTCCACTTCCTGCGGCGTAAGCCGCTCGAAATTCTGCTCCATAAATCGCGCCAGAACAATGTCGAGTTCCAGCATGCCTCGCCGGCAGTCCCAGCGAATGCGATCACTCATACCGTGCGCTTGACCAGCATTTCCTTGATCTTGCCGATCGCGCCGGTCGGATTCAAGCCCTTCGGGCAGACGTCCACGCAGTTCATGATGCTGTGGCAGCGAAACAACCGGTAGGGATCTTCCAGGTTATCCAGGCGCTCGTTGGTAGCCTGGTCGCGCGTGTCGGCGATAAATCGATAGGCCTGCAGCAACCCCGCCGGGCCGACGAATTTGTCCGGGTTCCACCAGAACGACGGGCAGGCAGTGGAGCAGCATGCGCACAGGATGCACTCGTACAGACCGTCCAGCTTTTCCCTGTCTTCGGGTGATTGCAGACGCTCGATTTCCGGTTCCGGCTCGTTGTTGACGAGGTAGGGCTTGATCGAGCGGTATTGCTTGTAAAACTGGCTCAGGTCCACCACCAGATCGCGGACCACCGGCAGGCCGGGCAATGGGCGCAGTTCGATCGGCTGCCTGAGCCCGGACAGCGGCGTAACGCAGGCGAGCCCGTTGCGCCCGTTGATGTTCATGGCGTCCGATCCGCACACCCCTTCGCGGCAGGAACGGCGAACGCTCAGGGTTTCGTCCTGCGCCTTGAGCAGCAGGATGGCGTCAAGCAGCATCATGTTGCCGGCATCGACATCCAGCTCAAAGTCCTGCATGTGAGGCCTGGAATCGGTTTCCGGGTTGTAGCGGTAGATCGAAAATTTCATGGGTTTCCTTTTTAGGGGCTAGGGGTCAGGGATCAGG
>JAIOJM010000172.1 GCA_019911785.1 Sulfuricella sp.
GGAGGCAGGCCGAGTGCCCATGCCGCTCCGGCCGCCGCCAGAACATTCTCGATCTGCAGCCCGGCAACTCCGGCATCGGCCAGCATGATGCCGGACACTTCGACCAGCCGTACTGCTTCATTGCCGGTGGCGAGGTCTATGTATCCTTCGCGCACCAGCACCGTACGCCTCCCCTGTGCCAGGTGGTCAGCGATGGCCGGAACATCGGGATTGGAGCCGAAGAAGATGACTTCGCCGTCACACAGCGGCGCCATTTCCACTGCCATCAGGTCGTTGCCGTTGAGCACCGCCACCCCGTCCGGGAGTACCACGTCGACCTGGGTGCGCAGCACGTTGAACACCTGATCGGGTGTCTCGATGTAATATTTTCCGAAGTGCCTGGCCGGGTCGATATCGGTGACGACGCCGACCTGGCATCGGTCGTAGGCCAGCCCCTCGCTCAGTATCATGTCGCTGCCGTTCTCGAACACCGCTGCCTCGGCCACCCGGTTCAGCAGTACCTTGCGAGCGGCTGCCCAGGTCGCCCGGTTCCCTTTTTCAACCAGTCGTTGATCATGATAGAGGCCGTCGCTACACGCCAGACCCACGCGCCTGCCGCTGAGGTGAAGCAGGTGAGCCACCAGCCGCGCGACCAGATTGGTCCCGTTGCTTCCGGTGATGCCGACTACGGGGATGCGGCCGTTCTCGCCTTCGGGAAACAGGCTGTCGACGATGGCCCGGCCAATCGGGCGGGGCTCTCCGCTCGCCGGCTTGAGGTGCATGAGCAGGCCGGGGCCGGCGTTGACTTCGACGATCGCGCCCCGCTGCTCGTCGAGGGGGCGCGAGATATCCTCGGCGACCAGGTCGACCCCCGCAATATCCAGTCCCACGATACGGGCAGCGAGACAGACGGTTGCCGCCACATCCGGATGGACGAGGTCGGTAACGTCGAAGGCGACGTTACCGTTGCGCTGGATCATCACTTCTTCGCCCAGCGGCGGTATGGCTTCGGGAGTAAAGCCCTGGCGCGTGATTTCGAACCGGACGGCCGGGTCTTGATCCACCAGAACCAGGTTGAGCGGGTAATCCTCGGTCGTGCCGCGCCGTGGATCGGTATTGATCTGGGTATCGATGAGCTCGAGGATGGTCGAACGGCCATCGCCCACCACGGATGCGGACTCACCGCGAGCCGCCGCCGCCAGGCGTCCGCCCACGACCAGCAGCCGGTGTTCGTTGCCGCGCACGAAACGCTCGACAATGACGGCGCTGCCCTCGGGGAGCGCCAATTTGTAGGCGGCCTCGACCTCTTCGCGCGTCATCAGTTCGGTGGAGACGCCGCGGCCATGGTTGCCGTCGCGGGGTTTGACCACCACCGGAACGCCGATCTCCCCGGCGGCCTCCCACGCGTCCTCCGGGCTATCCACGATGCGTCCTTCGGGAACCGGCACGCCGCAAGCCTGGAGCAGGTTCTTGGTCAGATCCTTGTCGCTCGAAATGCTTTCGGCAATGGCGCTGGTCTGGTCGGTTTCGGCGGTCCAGATGCGGCGGCTGCGGGCGCCGTAGCCCAGTTGCACCAGGTTGCCTTCGGTCAGCCGGATAGCCGGAATGCGCCGATCCGAGGCTGCATCGACGATGCATGCCGTGCTCGGGCCGAGGCAAAGCGAATCGGCCAGATCGCGCAGGCGGGCAACCGTGGCGGGCATATCAAACGGGCGGTCCTCGATCGCCGCCATGACGAGATCGCGAGCCGCATACAGGCAGGCGCGGCTGACTTCTTCATGGCGCGACCGCACCACGACTTTATATACACCCCGCACCGAGGTGCTGCGCGCTTTCCCGAAACCGCTCTGCATGCCTGCCAGGTTCTGCAGCTCCAGGGTGACATGCTCGAGAATGTGTCCCGGCCAAGTGCCCTCGCGCACCCGCTGCATGAAGCCGCCCCGCTCGCCGACACCGCAGCGGTGTTCGATCAGCGAGGGCAGCCATGACGACAGGCGCTCGTAGAAACCGGGGATGGTGTTGGAAGGCGAATCCTCCAGGTCTCCGATGTCAACCCATGCCTCGAGAACCGGGCGGTACGTCCAGATATTCGGCCCACGCAGGGGGACGATTTTGAGAAATTCGATTTTCTTCTTCATACAATAATTAAAGGCATCTCAGTGGATCCAGCCATTGGCGGGCCGAGCGGCAGAGCCGACGTGTTTTTTTGGGAAACCCGGGAAGAATAGGGCGATTTGAGCATATTGCGTTGTTGCTCGCAACTAGTCTGTAGGTCGGCATTCATGCCGACATGTCGCCTAGAGGCGCCTACTTCTGGCGGGCTGAAGCCCGACCTACAATCTCTTGCGATATCTTGTTGGCTGGAAATATCAACGCGGTATGAGGCAATCCGTTTACCGCAGAGGGAAGAAGAGTTTTTGAAAATGGCCGTGTGTCGGGTGCTGTACTCTTGCTTTCAAGGCAAGTAAACTGCATTCCAGTGTGGCCCCCGGTGAGGCCACGAACCCCAAGCAAAGAACCAAGGTAGATTTGTGAAAACCATCCCCTCTCTTCCCGTGCCAACTGGCAAGTCCTTGCCCGATGCCTGGCGCGCCGAGGTGGAATCTCAGCTGGCCAATGAAGAGGAGATCCTGGCGTGGCTGGAGGTTGATCTCGATGTGCGCCTGCATTTTACCCAGGGCCTGGTGGTCGTGACCGACCGCCGGTTGCTTGCCAGGGGGCTCGAAGAGGCGGCATGGCGAGACTGGGCTTACCGGAAAGGGCTAGTCCTCCAGCGTCACGATCATGCCGGGGTCGGAAGTCTGGAGCTGCACGACGATGAGGCGCGCCTCGCCTGCTGGCGCTACACCCTGGGACATAATACGGCGGCAATGCGGCTGGTCGAACACTTCGAGCAGCAACTTGCCAGCTTTCTCGTCGGGCATCCCGTCAGTCGTCAGGCAGAAACGGTCTGTCCCAACTGCAAGGCGCCGCTCCTGCCGGGTCAGGAAGAGTGCCCCATCTGCACCAGGGAAACTCATGTCCCGCCCTCGACGTGGACACTGTTCCGTCTGTGGCGTTTCGCCAAACCCTATAATGGACAGCTGCTTGCCGGTTTTCTGCTGACGCTGGCGTCCACTGCCGCCACCCTGGTGCCGCCTTACCTGACCATGCCCCTGATGGACAAGGTGCTGATTCCTTACCAGAACGGCGCCCCTATCGACTACGGCATGGTGGCACTCCTGCTCTCGGGGCTGCTTGGGGCTGCGCTGCTGGCGTGGAGCCTGGGCTGGGCGCGCACCTATATCCTCGCCCTGGCGAGCGAGCGCATCGGGGCCGACCTGCGCACGACCACCTACGAGCACTTGATGCGGCTCTCCCTGGAGTATTTCGGCGGCAAGCGCACCGGCGATCTGATGACCCGCGTCGGTTCCGAGACCGACCGCATCTGCGTGTTCCTTTCGCTGCACCTGCTGGATTTCGCCACCGACGTGCTGATGATCCTCATGACCGCGGCGATCCTGTTCTCGATCAACCCCTGGCTGGCGCTGGTGACGTTGGTTCCGCTGCCCTTCATTGCCTGGATGATCCATGTGGTGCGCGACAAGCTGCGCACCGGTTTCGAGAAGATCGACCGGGTCTGGTCGGCAGTGACCAACGTGCTGGCCGATACCATTCCCGGCATCCGCGTGGTCAAGGCCTTCGCCCAGGAAAAGCGCGAAGCGGCGCGCTTCCGCGAGGCCAACCAGCACAACCTCGCGGTCAATGACCGGCTCAACAAGATATGGTCCCTGTTCACGCCTACCGTGACCCTGCTGACCGAAATCGGGCTGCTGGTGGTGTGGGCATTCGGCATCTGGCAGGTCTCGCGCAACGAGATCACCGTGGGTGTACTGGTCGCCTTCCTGGCCTACATCAGCCGCTTCTATACGCGGCTCGACTCGATGAGCCGCATCGTTTCGGTGACGCAGAAGGCCGCCGCCGGAGCAAAACGCATTTTCGATATTCTCGATCATGTGTCCAGCGTTCCGGAATCAACCAACCCGGTTCACCTCGAGCAGGTGCGCGGGGGAATCGAGATTCGCGGCGCGGGTTTCCGCTATGGCAACCGCACCGTTATCCGGGGTGTCGACCTGACCATCGCCCCCGGCGAGATGATCGGCCTGGTGGGGCACAGCGGGTCGGGCAAGAGCACCCTGGCCAACCTGATTTGCCGCTTTTACGACGTATCCGAGGGTTCGATCCGTCTGGATGGGGTGGATATCCGCTCCCTGCCGACATCTGAATACCGGCGCAACATCGGCCTGGTGCTGCAGGAGCCCTTCCTGTTCTTCGGCACCATCGCCGATAACATCGCCTACGGCAAGCCTGACGCCACCCGGGCGGAAATCGTTGCCGCCGCCCGTGCCGCGCACGCCCACGAGTTCATCCTGCGCCTGCCGCAGGGATACGACTCCCTGGCCGGCGAGCGCGGCCAGGCCCTGTCGGGCGGCGAGCGCCAGCGCATCTCCATCGCCCGGGCGCTGCTCATCGACCCGCGCATCCTGATCCTCGACGAAGCCACCTCGTCGGTCGATTCGACGACCGAGAAGGAAATCCAGAAAGCCCTGGACAACCTGGTTCAGGGACGGACCACCATCGCCATCGCGCACCGGCTTTCCACCCTGCGCCGTGCCGACCGGCTGGTGGTGCTGGATCGCGGGCAGGTGGTCGAGGTGGGCAACCACGACGAGCTGATGGCCCGCGAGGGCGCCTATTTCCGCCTCTATCAGGCGCAGGCGCGCAACGTGGATACCGACATGGACGACAAGGAACCGGATGTCGTGAACAAGGGAAAGCCGCATGAAAAAGGCGATTGATTTCCAGCTCACCCGCAATGCCTTCGGCAGGCTGGTCTTTACCGGCGCTGACGGCGAGGTTCATGATGGCGTGGTGCCCGTACACGCCTTTCCCATCGCCGCCCCCGCAGAGGGGATTTCACTGGTCACTGCCGACGGGCACGAACTGGCCTGGATCGATAGACTGGCGGATTTGCCGGACGAATCGCGCGCCCTTCTGGAAGAGGAACTGGCGAGCCGGGAATTCATGCCGGAAATTCGCGCTATCCGCCGCGTTTCCAGCTTTGCCACGCCCAGCACCTGGCAGGTGGAAACCGACCGCGGCCCCACCTCTTTCATCCTCAAGGGGGAGGACGATATCCGCCGTCTTGCCGCGTCCACGCTGCTTATCGCCGATAGCAACGGGATCCATTTCCTGATCCGCGATCTGCAAACGCTGGACAAGTCCAGCCGCAAGCTGCTGGACCGGTTCCTTTAGCCCGATATGTGGGCACGTGTAACGACTTTTCTTTTTGCTGCGCTGATGGTCTCGCCCGCGTGGTCGACCGAACCCGGAAAAACATCGCCGAAGGAGGTTGAGAACTGGCTGGGCATGAAGTTCGTTCTGGTTCCTTCCGGCGAGTTCATGATGGGGAGTGACGCGTCGGCCGAAGCGCTGGCAAAGGCGTATCCGCAATACGGCCGCGAGCGTTTCGTGGAACTGGTCGATGAAGCGCCGGTGCACAAGGTGCGCATCACCCGGCCGTTTTACATGGGGCAGCACGAGGTGACGGTCGGCCAATTCAGGAGGTTCGTGGAGGCGTCCGGCTACCAGCCGGAATCGGAGGCCGATGGCACCGGCGGATACGGCTACAATCCCGATTACGACCCCGAAAAATCGGAACGGGGTGATGCTTTCGAGGGGCGAAATCCGAAGTATTCGTGGCGCAACCCCGGCTTCAAGCAGGGGGACGATCATCCGGTGGTGAATGTCACCTGGAACGATGCCGTGGCGATGAGCAAGTGGCTCAGCGAGAAGGAGGGGAAAAAGTATCGCCTGCCGACCGAGGCCGAATGGGAATATGCCGCCCGTGCCGGCACCCGGACGCGCTACCACAGCGGCAATGATCCGCAATCCTTGCTGAAGGTCGCGAACACCTTTGCCGCCGATACGATGATGCGCTGGCCGCAGTGGAAAGACTATGCGCTTGCGGGGAACGATGGCTTCGAGTTCACCGCCCCGGTGGGCAGTTTCGCGCCGAACGCGCTGGGCCTTTACGACATGCACGGCAACGCGTGGGAGTGGGTTGCGGACTGGTATGACGAGAATTATTACGCAAGGTCGCCGGGCGATGATCCCCCGGGTCCCGCATCGGGCAAGGTGCGCGTGCGCCGCGGCGGATCGTGGCATACCTGGTCGTTCTATGCCCGCTCGTCGTACCGCAACTGGAATTCTCCGGAGACGCGCTACACGCTGGTCGGCATGCGTCTGTTACGCGAAGCCGATGCGGATGAGCGTTAGGGATGCCCATAAAAAAAGGCGGGGGAAACCCCGCCTTTTTCGTTTCTTGCGCCGGTATTACTTGGCAGCAGGAGCGGCTTCCATTGCAGCGTCAGCTTTTTTGGCTTTAGCTTTTTTGGCTTTCGTGGATTTTTTGGCTTTCTTGGCGGGCTTGGCCGTTTCAGCCTTAGGAGCTTCGGCGGCAGCAGGAGCAGCAGCAGTAGCAGGGGTAGCAGGAGTAGCAGGAGCAGCAGGAGCAGCAGGAGCAGCAGCAGCAGCGGAGAAGGTAACAGCGGCGAAAGCAGCGGCGATCAGTGCGGACAGAATTTTGCTCATTTTTGGTTCCTTTTAACTGGTTAAGTTTCAAACTCAAGCGACACGATAGCGCGTCACAATCAATAACGACTGGTTTGTGGTGTGGTTGACGGCAGGATACAAGTTATTTAGTTTGTTCAGGCGAGCGTGATTTCACGCCATTCGCCCTGAGCCAGGCCGGCGAGGGTCCAGTCGCCGATGCGGTATCGTATCAGGCGCAGGGTGGGGAATCCGACCTTCGCCGTCATGCGCCGCACCTGCCGGTTCTTGCCTTCGCGGATGACGAGTTCGATCCAGCGGGTGGGAATCTGCTTGCGGAAGCGGACTGGCGGCGTGCGGGGCCACAAGCACGGGGGCTCATCGATGAGGCGCGCCTCGGCTGGCCGGGTGATGAAGTCGCCCAGATCCACCCCCCGGCGCAGGTTTTCCAGCGCTGCTTCGTCAGGAATGCCCTCTACCTGAGCCCAGTAGGTTTTAGGCAATTTGTGGCGGGGGTCGCTGATGCGGTGTTGCAACCGGCCGTCATCGGTTAAAATGAGCAGCCCCTCGCTGTCGGTATCCAGGCGTCCAGCCGGATAAACGCCGGGCAGGGGAATGAATTCTTTCAGCGTGGCATGCTTGCCGTCGCTGCTGAATTGGGTGATGACGCCGTAGGGCTTGTTGAACAGGATAAGTCGGCTCATGGAAAACATTATACTGGAGCAAACATGATGCAAAAATTTCAAGTGCCGCAGCAGGGCAGCAAAATCACGGTCAATGCCGATTTTTCCCTGAATGTGCCGGACCATCCGATCATTCCCTTCATTGAGGGCGACGGCACTGGCGTGGACATCACCCCGGTGATGCGCAGGGTGGTGGATGCGGCTGTGGACAAGTCCTATGGCGGCCGCCGCAAGATCGCCTGGATGGAAATCTATGCCGGCGAGAAAGCCACCCAGGTTTACGACCCCGATACCTGGCTGCCCGACGAAACCGTGCAGGCGATCAGGGAATACGTGGTGTCGATCAAGGGACCGCTGACCACGCCGGTGTCGGGCGGCATCCGTTCGCTCAACGTGGCGCTGCGCCAGATGCTTGATCTGTATGTCTGCCTGCGGCCGGTGCGCTATTTCCAGGGCGTGCCGAGCCCGGTCAAGGAGCCGGAAAAGACCGACATGGTGATTTTCCGCGAGAATACCGAGGACATCTATGCCGGCATCGAGTGGGAAGCCAATTCCGAGGAAGCGAAGAAGGTGATCGCTTTTCTGCAGAATGAAATGGGCATCAAGAAAATCCGCTTTCCGGAATCCTCGGCGATCGGCATCAAGCCGGTTTCGATCGAGGGTAGCGAGAGGCTGGTGCGCAGGGCGATCCAGTACGCCATCGACAACCGGCGCAGCTCGGTGACCCTGGTGCATAAGGGCAACATCATGAAGTTCACCGAGGGCGGCTTCAAGAAATGGGGCTACGAGCTGGCCCGGCGCGAGTTCGGCGCCGAACTGCTGGACGGCGGGCCGTGGATGAGGCTTCCAAATGGCATCGTGATCAAGGACGTGATCGCCGATGCTTTCCTGCAGCAGATCCTGTTGCGCCCCGACGAATACGACGTGGTTGCCACCCTGAACCTGAACGGCGACTATATTTCCGACGCGCTGGCAGCCCAGGTGGGCGGCATCGGCATCGCGCCGGGGGCCAATCTTTCCGACAGCGTGGCGATGTTCGAGGCAACCCACGGCACCGCGCCGAAATATGCCGGCAAGGATTATGTCAATCCCGGTTCCATCATCCTGTCTGCCGAGATGATGCTGCGTCACATGGGATGGATCGAGGCGGCCGATTTGATCGTCAAGTCGATGGAGCGGGCAATCGATGCAAAAACTGTGACCTACGATTTTGCGCGGTTGATGCCCGGTGCGACCCAGGTTTCCTGCTCGGCTTTCGGCCAGGCGATGATTGATCGGATGTAAGCGACTAGCCGTTCCCGGCTTTTTTGGCAGATTTGCTGAGTTCGGCGGGCGGGACAACGCCTGCGCTTCGCAGCAAGTTGATGAGATCCTCGCCCACTACACCCAATTCGTCACGCAAGGTTTCCAGTCGTTCAAGCAATAAAGCGGCTTGCCTGGATTCCAGATCGATGTGTACCTCATGGTTGTCGGGCTCCATTAGTATTTCCCCTGGGCGATGCATAAACTATTAATTAATTATTAGCACGTTGCATTGAAAATGCCAGAAAATGTCGCTGGATGGGTGGGAATCGGGTTGTGCTCTGATTATTATTTGTCTAGATAAATTATGGGGATGAGCTAGTATGTATAGAAATTGGTTTTACATTTATTGCGGAATTGGTCTACACTTTGAAGCAAGTTCTTAAGTCCTGGTTCCAAGGAGGAAGCATGCGGTTAAACTGGGTGGTGGGGTGCGCGTGGCTCGTTGCATCCGCAACAATAGCTGGCGAGATCGGCCAGGCGCAGAGCCAGACGGATCAGGCTGGGGGTATTGCGCTCCAGGCCGAGACCCGGCTCGCGAGCGAAGAAGCGCCGATCGCTTTCCGCAATTCCGGACTCAACCTGCGTTCGTCGTCGGCGATGGTTGTGGATCAGAAGACCGGCCGCATTCTGTTCGGCAAGAATACCGATGCGCGCATGCCGATTGCCTCCATCACCAAGTTGATGACGGCGATGGTGGTGCTGGACGCGCAACTGCCCCTCGATGAAAAAATTGCCATCAGCAGCGAAGACAGGGACGCGCTGAAGGGTACGCACTCCCGGATCAAGGTCGGTACGACCCTGAGTCGTCAACTGGCCCTGCAACTGGCGCTGATGTCCTCCGAGAACCGTGCGGCGGCGGCTTTGGGCCGTGCCTATCCCGGCGGTTTCCCGGCCTTTGTCGCTGCCATGAACCGCAAGGCCGAAAGTCTTGGCATGTCGCATACCCGGTTTGTCGATGCCACCGGCCTGAATAGCAATAACATCTCGACCGCGCAGGATCTGGTCAAGATGGTCAACGCCGCTCACGCTTATCCCTTGATCCGCGACATGACGACCACGGGCTTCTATGACGTGGCGTTGCGCGGCGGGCCGCGCCGGGTTCAGTTCAAGAACACCAACATGCTGGTGCGAAACAAGACCTGGGAGATCGGGCTTTCCAAAACCGGCTTTATTAACGAGGCCGGCCATTGCCTGGTGATGCAGGCAAATATCGCGAACCGGCCGATGGTGATCGTGCTGCTCGATTCCTGGGGCAAGCTGTCGCGCGTCGGCGATGCCCAGCGCATCAAGAAATGGATAAAATCAGCAAAGGCGCCAAGCATCGCTTCGGCGAGTTGAGCCGCTTCTAAAAATGGCCCGGCAGGAGTCCTGCCGGGCCATTTTTATTCTACAGTCCTGTTGCGGCGTGGCTGCACGCATTATCGGGTTTCGACCCGTTCTCCGCCGGCGGCCAGTTCGTCCGCGGTGTTGAGGTTGAGAAAACTCCGTTCGTCGTCGAATGGCACTTCGACGCGCCGCAGCATGGATTGCCATTCCCCGACCCGCCGACCGCCCTGAGCGAGAAAATTTTCCAGGCCGGGCAGAAGGCTGCGCCGGCACAGGCAAACTGCGCGGTGAACCTGCTCACCGCAAACCGGGATGGCAATGTCTGCTCCGCTTTCCTCGAGCGCGTCAGTCAATCGCCCAACCAGATCGTCAGGCAGAAAAGGGGTGTCGCACGGCACGCTTAGAATCAGCGGGTGGGCGGCTTCGGTCATGGCGCGGAGCAGCCCGGCGAGCGGCCCCTGAAAGTCGGGGGATGCGTCAGGCAGCACCGGGCGACCGAAGAGGCGGTATTGGTCGAGGTTGCGGTTGGCGCTGATGAACAGCTCATCGGCCTGCGGCGCAATGCGTTCCAGTACCCAGGCGATCAGGGGGCGGCCGTTCAGGAGCGCCAGCCCCTTGTCGGCGCCGCCCATGCGCCGAGCCCGGCCTCCGGCCAGAATAACGGCGCTGATCTTTAATCGTTCGGTAGTCACTGCGGACCTGTTCATAAAATGGTTGCCCGGAATGAACAGATGTTAGCAAGTCTCTCGTCTGCCGCCTAGCTGACAGGGGGAATTGGGTGACTATGCGGGCTTCCTGACGCCCTTGCGCTACGCCTTAGCGATCACGACCTTGGCCTCGATCCTTGTCCTGGCGGTCGTTCTTGTTTTTCCCGCGATGATCATCCCTGCGCTCGTCACGACGATCATCCCGGCGCTCGCTACGGCCATCATCCCGGCGATCACGATGCAGTTCCTGGTAACGCGGAACATACTCGCGGTTGTACCAGTCGTCTTTCACGAAGTAGACACGTTCGCCGCAGGCGTTGTATTTGTGGCAGTTCTTGCTCCAATGTTTGGCGTGGCCCGGAGGGACGCGCAGATAGATCGGCGGGCGGCTCATCGGTACCCGTCCGATAACTATCGGCTGAGGATAGATCACTTGTGGTGGCGGAAAGTCGCCGATATCGATCCGCCCATAGAAGCCGGGTTGGCCGATGCTGATCGAGACGCCAACGTCGGCAGCGAGTGCCGGGGTGGTGACGGTGGTGGCGACTATCGCCGCTGCAATCAGAAAACGTTTCATGTTGAATCCCCTGTTGTTGGTGGTTCTTGATTAACGCACGAAGGCATGATCCGATGACTTTCCTGCTGTTACGTGATGCAAGTTCATAGAGATCGGATCAGCTTGCATTACTCATTGCGATCCCGACCCCGCTCTCGCTCTTGTCCTTGTTTTGGTTTTGGCTCGCGCGTGGCGTCCTTGCCTTGCTGTCTTTCTTCCCGGCCCTGCGATCTTGGCGTCTGCTGCTCACGCTGGCCTAGCTCTGGCGGCTGCCTGCGATCTTGAGTTTCCGGGCGTCCCTGTTGCGGAGAGGCTGGGGTTGGCCTCTGAGCGTCTTCGCCTCCCCTTTGCGGTGACTGTGAGCGCGGGGCGGCCGGACCATCCTGCTGGCGTGGTGCAGAACGCTGGATATCCTGCTGCCTGGAACCTCTATCTTCAGGCGCTCGCTGCACTGCCCGCTCCTGATAGTGTTGCCGCACTACGGGGTCACGCGGCTGGTAACGGTAACGTTGCTGGTGAAGCTCCTGCTGCTGCTCCACTTGTCGGGGATAACGATCCCCTGAATACTGCCGCTGGTAGGCAGGAAGCGGGGCAGGCGGCGGGACGGCGCGGCGGTTCCATCTGTCCCAACCGCTTCTACGCTGTTCCCAATCACGGCCCCAGTGATCGCCCCAGCGAGGCGGCGCATCCGGCCGCCACCCGCGGAAGTACGGGGGTGGCTGGCGGTAGAAGCGCACGGGGATGCGCAGGATGAACACCGGCACAGCCTCCGGACCCACAAGCCACCAGGGTCCGTTGTACCAGGAACTCGCGTACCAATCATCATCCTGGTAAACCCAATACATGCCGTCGTAAAAGAAGAAGTTCGCTTCCAGTCTTGGCGCGTAGTAGACCGGGTAACCTGGCACGCGGACAAGTTGCGGGTATGCCGGCAGGTTGATCCCGATGCTTACGTGTGGAAGCCCGATACCGATGCTCACCTGAACAGCAGCAGAAGCCACTGAGGACAGCAGCATCCCCAGCACAATGAATACGTGGCGAATTTTCAGCATGTTGTGACCTCCAGTTCAGTTCGATAACCAGGGTCGGAGTCATGGTTGTCAACGGCATGCGACACCAACTCTAACTCTAACTCTAACTCTTCACATACTACCTGCTTACCCAGGCACTTCCGTGCGGTAACGCACATAAGGCCGGATAGGCTTGTTAGCCTTTCAAAAAGGCTTAAATCTACTTTTCAAGCATAGTATAGCCAATTTCTGAGCTTGCCCCGGTAACACCGGATATCTGCTAACAGCCTATGCTGATTTGTCTTTTCTTCATTGTGTGGTCGGAGCATGATAACTGCTTGGAGGAGACGCTGATGGTTATAGAGAAGATTGGGTATGCGAGCATCGCAAAACTTGCAGCAGCGCTTTGCCTGGCGCCGCTCGCAGGTTGTGGTTCGATACCCACCATGGTGCCCGACATGGCGCTGCAGTCATCGTGTCCTGTGCAGCTTGAAGGGGCGCATGGCCCCCTGACCGCCAAGCAGAGCAAGGCGATCCTCGCCAGGCTGGAAAAACATGGTGATGACACCAATATCTTCGCTAGACATCTGGCACTGGAAGCGGAGATTGTCGGCAGCCCGCTGGTGGTGGGCAACAAAGTGGAGCTGCTGGTCGATGGCCCGACCACTTATGACTCCATGTTCGCAGCCATAGAGAATGCGAAGGACCATATCAATATGGAGACCTACATCATCGAAGATGATGAGATCGGGCGGCGTTTTGCCGAGCTATTAATCAGCAAGCAACGCAGCGGTGTGCAGGTAAACCTTATTTACGATAGCGTGGGGTCAATCAGCCGCTGGCGGATGCCTATCGTGCCGAGTTCAACTATCGCGGGGTGATCACAACGCCGGATTATTTCGCAGTGGAACTCAATGCCGAGAACGGACCCTTGAGCACCCATGACTACCGCATCCGGATTGAAGCTACACCGCTTAAAGATGGGCGCACCTTTCTGCATTTCACCTATGCCTACGCCTTTGGTTTAACCGGCCGCCTCGCCATGCAAGGCTACCTGGCAACAATCGGCAGGGATAAGGTCGGGTTTACCGTCACCGGCAAACAGCCCAATGGCCAGCCTACTTATATCCAAGGGGTACGCGGCGTGGTGGAGCGCAATACCATGCGCTATTATCTGGCTATCGGCGCTTATCTTGCCGCGTTGGCCGCACCACCCAAGGAGCAGTTGGAGAAACGGTTGCAGTATTGGTATAACGCCACAGATCAGTACGCCCGCCAGTTGCATGAAGTAGAGCGGGATGATTACCTCAAAATGAAACGCAAGGAGTATCAGCGTCAGCAGGTGGCCCAGTAGGTATAGTCTGGAAATTCTCGAAGCACTCGGCGCTGATGGGCGGGAATGATAATCACCAGACAACCAGAGGGCCTGACTTATCGCCGGGACGGTGCTTGCGGACGATTTGTTCGCGCAAGCCCAGGGATGATTTCTGGAGCAGGCCATGAACAATCACTTATCGTTGGAGGCGCCGTGGATGAACCTGATCGCCCCGGTTGCCCGCTCGATGTTTATCCGTAACCATGCGCTGCTCATGGCGCAGGGCGGAGAGGGGCTGGCCCGCCTGCCCAGGTCGCCCCTGGTGGGCCAGGAAACCATCGGCTTGATGGCAGCAACCGTCTCGCCAAGGGCAGCGCTCGGGCGGTGGCGGGGGGGGCGCGGGCAAATTGATCCGGCCAATGTATTATGATCCGCTTTGATCATCACTTGTGGCAGCGCTTCAGGGCAATAGCCGCACCCTACTGGTTCCGGGAAGAGAAATGGCAAGCCAGGGGGCTGCTTGTCCTGCTGGTGTTGTTGTTGTTGGGGCAGACGGGATTCGCCGTGCTGTTCAACCAGCTGACAGGGGAATTCACCTCGGCGCTGGCGGTAAAGGACGCGGACAGGTTCTGGAGCGCCATCAAAATGTGTTTCGCCATCCTGGTCGTGGCCGTACCGATTTATGCGTTTTACTACTATGTGCGGGACAAGCTGGGTATTAACTGGCGGCGCTGGCTGACCCGGAATTTTCTGGGCAGCTATTTCAGCAATCGGGCTTATTACGAACTGAATGCCAGCACCGAGATCGACAACCCGGATCAGCGCATTGCCGAAGACATCAACACCTTTACCCAGAGATCCCTCTATTTTCTGCTGGTGCTGGTTGGCGCACTGCTGGATCTCATGGCTTTCAGTGGCGTTCTCTGGTCGATTTCCACGGAACTGGTCTATTTTCTGGTCGTTTATGCGATTGCCGGCACGGCGGTCACGCTGCTGGTGTTCGGCAAAATCCTGATCGGGCTAAATTTCTACCAGCTCAAACGCGAAGCCAATTTCCGCTTCAGCCTGGTGCGCATTCGCGAGAACGCCGAAGCCATTGCCTTCTATCGCGGCGAGGCGCAGGAGTCATTACAGGTCGGCCAGCGTTTCAATGAGGCCTTCAGCAATTACAACAAACTCATCAGGGCTCAACTGAATCTGAACCTGTTCCAGTATGGCTACAGTTTCATGACCATCATTTTGCCCAGCGCGATCATTGCCGGGCGGGTGCTTTCGGGAGAACTGGAAGTCGGGCGGGCGATCCAGGCGGCAGGCGCTTTTGCGGCGATATTGAGATCGCTGACGGTGATCGTGGACAACTTCGAAAGCTTGAGTCGGTTTACCGCAGGGATCGACCGCCTCGACAGCTTCGCCAGGTTCCTCGCCGGGAAGGACGCCGTCCCGCCGAAGACCGGGGATGGCATCGTTTTGGTGCGGGATTCCCGCCTGGTCATCGAAAACCTCACCTTGCAGACGCCGAACCGTGAGCGAACCCTGATCAGAGACCTCTCCCTGACGATCAATCCGGGCGAGGGGGTGATGATCGTAGGCGCCAGCGGTTGCGGGAAAAGTTCATTGTTGCGCGCCATTGCCGGTCTGTGGCGCTCCGGAAGCGGTTGCATCATCCGGCCGGATACCGGGGAAATGCTGTTTCTGCCGCAACGGCCTTACATGCTGCTGGGTAGCCTGCGCAGCCAGCTGTTGTATCCGCAGCAGGATCGGGAAATAGCGGATGAGGAACTCCTGCAGTTGCTGGAACGAGTCAACCTTCCTGATATCGCCGCCCGGTTTGGTGGCCTGGATGCCGATCTGGACTGGGCAAAGGTACTGTCGGTTGGCGAGCAACAGCGCGTGGCCTTTGCCCGCGTGCTGCTCGCCGCACCCCTGTACGCCATCCTCGATGAAGCGACCAGCGCCCTGGATATCGCCAACGAGGACAGCCTGTATCGGCAGTTGGCGGGCAGCACCACGACGCTGGTCAGCGTCGGCCATCGCCCCTCCATCCTGAAATATCACCCGCAGGTGCTGGAACTCGACGGGAATGGCGGGTGGCAGCTGTATGCGGCGGGCGACTACCGCTTTAACCGCTAGCCTCCCGTCAGGCTGGATAGTCAGTACGGGTAACCGCTACGCCCCCGCATCGGCGTACTTCTCTTCATTCACCGCTTTGATGCCCTACTGGGCAGGCAATCGGTGTCGTTGAATCCGGGGTCGCCTGTCAGTGTGCCGTTCGTGGCGAAGGGTTTGTTCATGGAAGCCCTGCTATGCGCATTGCCTCATAACAAAATTAATAAAGGGTAATCCTTGTGCAAAACGGTTTTGTGTACCATATTTAAACTGGTTATGTAGGTTGGATTACGGCACAAAAGCCGCGCCTAACCCAACTTGCATCTCTGATTTACTGTATTTATTGGCTATTTAACCGGGCACTAGTGGTAGCATATGCCGCTTGGTTGCCTGCAAATTTATTTAGGAGAAATAATAATGAATTCACGTTTCATGCGCATGACCAGCCGCTTGCTGATCGCCAGCGTTTTGGGCCTTGGCCTGCCGCTCCAGTCGGCTTATGCCGGGCTGGTGGGAACGGACAAGGTGGCCGTATCCGCTCAGTCCCAATCCGAGCG
>JAIOJM010000173.1 GCA_019911785.1 Sulfuricella sp.
CGGCGCTCGGCCGAGCCGGAGCGCTTGGGTTCCTTGGGTTCGGCCATCACGAAGTCGATCTTGATGGTTTCGAGATCGACCCGCGCCACCTTGACCTTCAGCCTGTCGCCCAGGCGGAAGCGCTGGCCAGTGCGCTCGCCCAGCAACTGGTGCTTGGCGGCATCGAAATGGAAATAATCGCTACCCAGTTCGGTCACATGCACCAGGCCTTCCACATAGATGTTGTCGAGCGCGACAAACACGCCGAAGCCGGTGACGCTGGCGACGGTGCCGTCGAAGGTTTCGCCCACCTTGTCCTGCATGTAGAAGCACTTGAGCCAGTCGTTGACATCGCGCGTCGCCTCGTCGGCACGGCGCTCGGTCTGGGAGCAGTGGATACCCAGCTCCGCCCATTTACCAGGCGTGTATTTCGTACCCTTCAGCACGGCCTTGATGGCACGGTGCACCAGCAAATCCGGGTAGCGGCGGATCGGAGAGGTGAAATGGGTATAAGACTCATAGGCCAGACCGAAATGCCCGACGTTGTCAGGGCTGTACACTGCCTGGCGTAGCGAGCGCAGCATGACTGTTTGCAGCAACTGCTCGTCCGGCCGCCCTTTAACCTTGGACAGCAGCCTGGCGTAGTCCTTGGCGTGGGGATCATCGCCGCCGCTCAGAGGCAGGCCGAACTCCTTGAGGAATTCGCGCAGCCCTTCCAGCTTCTCCGGCGTCGGCCCCTCGTGGATACGGTACAGGGTGGGATGCTCGTTCTTCTTCAGGAAATCCGAAGCGCACACGTTGGCGGCCAGCATGCACTCCTCGATCACGCGGTGGGCATCGTTGCGGTGCACCGGCACGATGCGCTCGATCTTGCCCTGGTCGTTGAAGAGCATCTGCGTCTCGATGGTCTCGAAATCGATTGCGCCGCGCTTCTCGCGCGCCTTGCCCAATACCTTGAACAGCTTGTGCAGCTCCTGGACATGCGGCAGATGATCCTTGTGTTCCTTGGCTTCCTTGCCCTTGGGGTCGGCCAGCATCGCCGCCACCGTGGTGTAGGTGAAGCGCATGTGGGAATTCATCACTGCGGGGTAGAAACGGTATTTCTTCACCTCTCCATTGCCGCTGATATCCATCTCGCACACCACGCACAGCCGCTCCACGTGTGGATTCAGCGAGCACAGGCCATTGGACAATTCCTCCGGCAGCATCGGGATGACGCGACGCGGAAAGTACACCGAATTGCCGCGGTCGAACGCCTCCTCATCCAGCGCGTCCTTGGGCTGAACGTAATGGCTGACGTCGGCGATCGCCACGTACAGCTTCCAGCCGCCCTTGCTGAGTATCTTCCAGCCCTTGTCCAGCGGACGGCAAAACACGGCATCGTCGAAATCGCGGGCGGTCTCGCCGTCAATGGTCACCAGCGGCAGCTCGCGCAGATCCTCACGCCCTGCCACGTCCTTTTTCAACACTTTCGGCGAGAACTTCTTCGCCAGATTTTCCACCTCGGGCGGAAACACATGCGGCAAATCGTGCTTGCGCAGTGCAATTTCGATTTCCATGCCGGGGTCGGTGTAATTCCCGAGAATTTCCACGACCTGCCCGACCGGCTTGACATGCTTGCTCGGCTGCTCGATGATTTCTATCATCACCACCTGGCCGGGCTGGGCCCCCATATCGCCACCGGGCGGAATCAGGAAGTCCTGGCTGATACGCTTGTTTTCAGCCACCGCGAACAGAATGCCATGCTCGTTGAAAAGGCGGCCCACGATGCGTGTATTGACGCGCTCCAGCACCTCGACGATGCTGCCTTCAGGACGGCCTCGCCTGTCTTCGCCGATGATCCGTGCCATCACACGGTCGCCGTGCAGCACTTTCTGCATCTGGCTCGGGCCAAGGAACAAATCCTCGCCGCCATCGTCAGGCACCAGGAAGCCGAAACCGTCCTTGTGTCCCTGCACCGTGCCCTTGATCAGGTCAAGCTTGTCCACCACGCAAACTTCATGCTTGCGGTTGCGCATGATCTGGCCGTCACGCTCCATCGCCTTGAGGCGGCGACTGAAAACCTCCACCTCGTCTTCCTGGATTTCCAGGATCTTCGCCAGTTTATTCTCGGCGACAGGAACGCCCTGCTCGGTGAGGAGTTGCAGAATATATTCCCGGCTCGGCAACGGATGCTCATACTGGGCACGCTCACGCTCGAGGAAGGGGTCTTTGGATCTGATTTTCTTCGTTGACAAAATATCTCTTTCCTATTAAAGTTCGGTCTTCTTGATTTGCCCAGATGGCGGAATTGGTAGACGCGCACGGTTCAGGTCCGTGTGCCGCAAGGTGTGGAGGTTCGAGTCCTCTTCTGGGCACCAAATATTAAAAGGGCGGGTTCTTCGAACCTGCCCTTTTTATTTTACTCGAATGGATGACGCAGCACGATGGTCTCGTCCCGATCCGGGCCGGTCGAAATAATATCGATCGGTACGCCGCAGATTTCTTCCATGCGCTTGAGGTAGCTCTTCGCTGCAACCGGCAGGCCGTCGTAGCTCTTCACGCCCACGGTGCTGTCCTTCCAGCCCGGCATTTCCTCGTAGATCGGCTCGCACCTGGCCAGCGTTTCGGCACCGGACGGCAGGATGTCGATGGTTTCCCCGTCCACCTTGTAGCCGATACATAGACGCACGACATCCATGCCATCCATTACGTCAAGTTTGGTAACGCACAGCCCGCTCACGCCGTTGATCTGGATCGAACGCTTCAGCGCGGCCGCGTCGAACCAGCCGCAGCGCCGCGCACGACCGGTGGTGGAGCCGAACTCGTGACCGCGTTCAGCCAGACCCTGGCCAACCGGGTCAAGCTTGTCTACCGCGTCGTACAGCTCGGTAGGAAACGGCCCTGCGCCTACACGGGTGGTATAGGCCTTGGTGATGCCCAGCACGTAATGCAGCATCTGCGGCCCCACCCCGCTGCCGGTTGCGGCATTGGAAGCGATGCAGTTGGAGGAGGTGACGAACGGGTAGGTGCCGTGGTCGATATCCAGCAGCGCGCCCTGCGCGCCTTCGAACAGCAGACTGCTTCCCCCCTTGATGGCTTCGAACAGCAAGCGCGGCACGTCGGCCACCATCGGCTTGATGCGCTCCGCCACGACCAGGGTCTCGTCCAGGGTCTTCTGAAAATCCACAATATCGGTGTGGAAATAGTTCTTCAGCACGAAGTTGTGGTAGTCGAGAATCTCTCCCAGCTTGGCCGCCAGGCGCTCGCGGTGGAACAGGTCCTGGATGCGGATGCCGCGGCGCGACACCTTGTCCTCGTAGGCCGGCCCGATGCCGCGGCCGGTGGTGCCGATCTTGCCGGCGCCCTTGGCGATCTCGCGTGCCCGATCCAGCGCAACGTGATGGGGCATGATCACCGGGCAGGCTTCGGAGATTTTCAGCCGGTTGCGCACAGCGACCCCGGCAGCCTCCAGCATGTCCACCTCTTCCAGCAGCGCCTGGGGCGACACCACCACGCCGTTGCCGATGTAGCACTGCACATTGCCGCGCAGGATGCCGGACGGAATCAGATGCAGCACGGTTTTCTTGCCGTCGATCACCAGGGTG
>JAIOJM010000174.1 GCA_019911785.1 Sulfuricella sp.
CAACCTGCTATCTGGCAAACTACCTGGGTTGGTTTCGCGCCCTCGACCGCGAACACGGCAACGGCCTGAAACCCGCTCAGTGGCTCGCTATGGCGCTTGGCGTGGCGGCTTAACAACATGATTTGCGAAAAGAGCCATAAAATAACGTTACTTTTAAAAATCAATGGCATAGCCATTTACAAATGTCCATCAAAGTCATTTTTTGACAAGTTTACAGCGCTTGGTTTTAGCGACGTCAAGTGCCATTCCTTCTATTTCGGCGACATCTGCGGGATGTGTTAGTCGGTAATGTTCACGGGCTACTCGAATACTAGCGAGGTGAGCATCAATGTTACTGCTGGTCAGTAAAACACCGAAATCATCGGGGACGGTGCGATCGGGGGACTTGAAATTAAAGATACGGTCAAGCACCAAATCGCCAGCAGCGGGAGTATAGTGAGAAGAGTCGAAATGCCAGTGCATAATTGTTTTGGTATCACCAAGCGCGGGGACGTTTTCAGTAGTAATTGAGTTATAACCGCTGAAATCCCAAAGTGCGAAAGACGGTTGTCCTGCACGCCGGGCTTCTTCTTCGTTCATCTGCACCAGTTTATGTTTCCATTCCTCCCACTTGTTCCACAAACTTGCTGCAGCAAGAGTTTCCCACTGCCGTGCATGGGAGGGAGAAATAAATAATTTGAGCACGATATGGTCGCTATGCGCACGAGAAAAAATGGCACGAATTTCTTCAAGCGGAGGAGGATTTCCGGCTGCAGCAGAAAAGACAAATGAACACGAAGGCAGTGGTAAGTAGTTGTGAGTTAAATATTCTTTCTCGCTACTGCTCATTAGTTTTCTATGACCGCCCCCTCTTATCACGTATTCATCCGAATACAAACGCAGCCCCTTCTCAGACCAAGTGTTACTGAGGAGAACTTTTCTGTTGGCTATTGTAAGAACTGAATCCCACAAGACAGAAGCCGATGCGAGTAATTGCAAGTTGCGTACAGGTTCAAAATTCATAACGTCAAAATCAGCTGGGTAAGGTTTTAGTGCATTAGCCTCAAAAAAATCAAGTCCAATGATAAAGGTATGAGCAATCTTTCGGTCTGCTAACAAATCAAAGATTTTATGGGTTTCAATGTTTGGTTGATCTGAAATACCCATGTTCAAAGCATCTGTCCCTAATGCTTCATGATTCGGGTTCAGTCCATTATCACTACGTGAAGAGCCAAGAATGACGATGCTGGAATGTCGCTTTGACAAGCCGACGATTTTATAGATTCGTTGGTGACGCGATAATTCAGATTTGATTGTATTCACTCCGTGAATTTTTGGCCCATCCCAAATATTATAAGGATCAATCAACCAATTAAAACTGAAAAATCCTACCAACGAAATCAAGGTGGCAATGCAAACGTGAATGATGTGATTACGCATAATCAGAATTGGAAATAAAGAAATTCACTGACTCTGGTTAAGCTCATAATAGCGAGTGAAAATAGCACACCGGTTAACCACGCACGCTTTTTATTGGGCTGCCATTGGATGTAGCGAAAAAAATAGCCATTCTGTACGAGTGAGATATTTGTTTTAACGGCGTGGTGACTTTCTTTCAATTCCTCGCAAGTGGGTCGATAAGCTTTAAACATTTGCCACACATTCGGTAGCAGCCAGATAATTGAGAAGCTTAAACTCAAATAGGCCATAGCGTTAACTGAACTTACTTTTGTTAAAGTATTGATTCCGTCAAAAATCAGCCAATCATGGCGTACAAAATATTGTCCGATTTCGCCATCCAACGATGTCGGCAACGACACCCCGTTCATCCCCGCCATGCCATGCAGCATGGTCATCGCCGAAGTAAAACTATCCGCCCGGAAAAACACCCAGCCCACCACGACGGCCAGAAATGTCAGCGCACCCGCACCCAGTTTCGCCAGTCTGCCACCATCGCCCCAGCCCATTTTTTCTTTGATGCCGCGCCAGACGTGATTGAGCATCAGGTAGAAACCGTGCAATCCGCCCCAGATCACAAATGTCCAGCCGGCACCATGCCACAGGCCGCCGAGCAGCATGGTAGCCATCAAGTTCAGATAACGCCGCGTTTTGCCGTGGCGGCTGCCGCCGAGCGGGATATAGAGGTAATCGCGCAGGAAGCGTGACAGGGTGATATGCCAGCGGCGCCAGAAGTCGATGATACTGGTGGCCTTGTACGGCGAATTGAAGTTCATCGGCAGGCGCACGTTGAACATCAGCGACAGGCCGATCGCCATGTCGGAATAGGCGGAGAAGTCAAAATACAATTGCAGGGTGTAAGCCAGCGCACCGATCCACGCTTCGAATAACATCGGCTGCCCACCAGCCGCCACCGCACTGAATATCGGTGTGGCAAATTCAGCCAGCGAATCGGCAATCAGTACCTTCTTCGCCAGTCCCAGCACGAAGATGCTCAGCCCCACGGCGACATTGTCCCAGTTGATATGGCAGACGTTGCGTTTGGCGAATTGCGGCATCATTTCCTTGTGATGCAGCACCGGGCCGGCGATCAGGTGCGGAAAATAGGTGACGAACAGCAGGTAGTGAACGAAGTTGAATTCCTTCACCTTGCCCTGATAGGTGTCCACCAGAAAGGCGATTTGGGTGAAAGTGAAGAAGGAAATGCCGAGAGGCAGAATGACTTGCCCGATGGGCAGCGAAGTTCCGGCAAAGTGGTTTAGATTGTCAGCAAAAAAGTTGGCGTATTTGAAATAACCCAGCAAAATCAAGTTGACACCAATCGCCCCGCCCAGCAGCATTTTTGACTGACAGACTAACGTGCGGGTAACTCTATGTCCAATCAAGTAGCCCGGAGCGTAATTGTACACGACTGAGCCTAGCAGCAAACTAACGGAACGAATGTCCCACCAGCCATAGAAAAACAACGACGCAGCCGCAAGCCATAGAGAAGCTAAAGCATGACTGTATTTTCCTATGCGAAAGAATAAATAAAAAACGATCGGAAAAAAGGCGAAAATAAAAACGTATGAATTAAATAGCATAATTATTTCGGTAAGCCGGACACGCTGTCACTTTTCAGCATTAAGGCGCCAGCATTTTTCGCCGTAATGGCGGCACTTAGAACACCCATTTCAGGGACTCAAACTGGGGTGAAGAATGCGTGTTTTGCTTTTTTTGCAATTGCATTTTTACACCTTTCTGCTGGCGTACTTGTTGGCGCGCGTTTAAAATTACCCACTCCTGCGCGTTGAATTTTACCCAGGCGCTTTAGCCGCCGGTTCATGGTGGCGGCTGCGGATAAGTGTAGCTCAATTTCATGGCTTTTTGTCTTCCTGGTGGTTGGTAGAGGGTGCGTGGGGTAAGGCCGCCCAGGACAGCACCTGAAGCAGATTTCCCCACGCAGTTTCATCTCAGAATGGATCCCCTGCAGCTGCATCCACGGCCTTGCCGCGTTTGCTTTGCTCCCTGGCCTTGATGCGCGTCTTGGCTGTTGCGCTGCTATGGCGGAACCGATAGGACTCATTGCCGGTTTCGACGATATGGCAATGATGGGTCAACCTATCCAGCAGCGCCGTGGTCATCTTGGCATCACCAAATACACTGGCCCATTCGCCGAAGGTCAGGTTGGTCGTGATCATCACACTGGTGTGTTCGTATAGCTTGGACAGCAGATGGAACAGCAAGGCGCCACCGGGCTGGCTGAAGGGTAAATACCCCAGCTCGTCGAGAATCACCAGATCCATGCGCATCAACGCAAAGGCCAGCTTCCCGGCCTTGCCGGCTGCCTTCTCCTGCTCCAGCAGATTGACCAGATCGACCGTCGAATAGAACCGCACCCGCTTGCCGTGCCGCGGCGCGCGTCAAGGTAGTTGTCGCCTCGGTCATGCTGCCAGCGGTTGAATATTGTGACCAGCCAAATGCGTCTTTATGATGGAGTCACGTTCGGGATTGAGCGTCACGGCGCCGATGGGCGCCCAGTTGCGCGTGTTGCCAGACCAGCGCGCCGGATTGCTTTCGCGAGCCTGGAGATACAAGGCATGTCGTGCAGCCAAAATCGCGAGATCGTCCCCTGCGTGGCGCTGAGCCGGGCTGACGTAACGAATGCCGCTGTGACGATGATCGAAGTTGTACCAATGGACGAAGCCAGCGGCCCAAGCGCGAGCCTGGTCGAGGTCGGCAAAGCCCTTGGCGGGAAACTCGGGGCGATACTTGGCGGTACGAAACAGCGACTCGGCATAGGCGTTGTCGTCGCTCACGCGAGGTCGGGAGTAAGAGGGTTTGACGCCCAGCCAGTTGAGCATCGCCAGCACCGTTGTGGCCTTGAGCGTAGAGCCGTTGTCGCCATGCAGCACGGGCTTGGTGCCCAAGGCGGCAATACCCTCGGCCAGCGCGGTACGGCGCACCAGGTGTGCGGCGTGATCGGCATGATCGACGCCATGGACTTCCCAGCCCACGATCTTGCGGCTGTACAGATCCAGGATCAGATACAAGTAGAACCACCGCCCCATCACCTGTGCGGGCAGATACGTCATGTCCCAGCACCACACCTGACGCGGTTCGGTGGCGATGTGCGTGGTGGGCGGCCTGACCGCCTTGGGCGCCTTGGCGCGCCCGCGGTGGGCGGTTTGCCCGTGTGCCTTCAGCACGCGACTGAAAGTGGATTCGCTGGCGAGGTAGACGCCCTCGTCGGCAAGCATGGGCACAATACGGGCCGGTGGCACGGCGGCAAAGCGTGGCTCATTGGCCACGGCAAGCAGGTGCGCACGCTCGGCCTCGCTCAGGGCATGGCTCGGTACCGGGCGCACAGCCTGCGGCCGTCTATCGCCACGAATGACGCCATCAAAGGCTTTCCAGCGCTGGAGGGTGCGCAACTCG
>JAIOJM010000175.1 GCA_019911785.1 Sulfuricella sp.
GGGCATAGCTATTTTGCCCCATACTCCGCTACCGCCCTTGGCAATCTTGCTCATCAACCTGGCTTCTGCAGCGGGATCGTCGCGATTTATTGCCGCCACATTCTTCCATGCCGGGCCAAGAAGTTTCTTGTCAATCGAGTGACAGGCAAGGCAGCCGATATCTTTCGCCAATTTCATGGCGTCTGCGCCAGATACGGCTGGCGTAGCTGCATTGCCCTTAGCAGGCTGTTGCGTGGATTCTTCAGGCTGGCAGCCATACAGTACTGCCAATAACGGCACCATAAAAGTTGTCAGCACGATGTTTTGTGTCTGCATGATTTCTCTTCGTTGATATCGCAGAATGTAGGTTGGCGGTGAGCGCAGCGAACCCCAACATAACGCCGCCGTGGAAATGTTGGGGTTCGCTGCGCTCACCCCAACCTACATGACTTGTTTCCGCGTGGGCACAAAAGCGGTGCCCACCCTACAAAGGCTATTTAACGGCTCTGATACTTCACTTTTTTACTGCGCACGATCTGATAAGACCTAGCCAGGTAACCGAACGGCGCGCTCCAGACGTGTAACAGGCGGGTAAACGGGAAAACCAGGAATACCGTCATGCCGAAGAACACGTGCAGTTTGAAGATGGTATCGACACCTTCCAGATAAGCCGGATTCGGGTACAGGTAAATAATGCTCTGTATCCACTCCGCCATGGCGGTCACCACGCGCGGGTCGCCATGACCGGCATGGCCAATGGATACCGGGATGGTGGCCAGGCCAAGAATCAGCGTGACCATAATCCATGACAGCACGAACTTGTCCGAAGGGCGGCTGGTAGCGGAAATGCGCCGGTTGGTATAACGCCGTATCCATAGAATGCCACCCCCGATCAGGGTCATCCCGCCGAAAATCGTGCCCAGGATGATTGCCAAGTATTGGTGCTGGATGTCACCCATAACCATCAAAAACACGCTGTGCGGTGTCAACAGGCCCACGAAGTGCCCGCCGAAAATCGCGAGCACGCCGATATGGAACAGGTTGCTGGCCCAGCGCATACCCGCCGTGGAGAGCATTTGGCTGGATGCTCTTGTCCAACCGTATTGTTCGCGGTCGAAGCGCAGCCAACTGCCGATGAAAAATACGCTCAGGCAGACATAAGGATAAATGCCAAAAAGCAGATTATTCCAGCTAAAAATATCTTCGTTCATTTTATTCCTCCTTAAGCAGCTAAACAGGCCGGTGTGGAGCGGCTTTTGACGATGGAAAGCAGCGGCGCATAGGGGCTTTGGGCCTTGTTCAGGTTATTGGTCAGCACCGTCAGCACCTTGTTGGCGTCAGACAGAAACGCCGTCGCCTCTTCGTCTTCCAGAAAGGCAACGAATTCCAGGACCAGCGGCAGGTAGTCCGGCAACTCATTAGTCATCACCTTCACACCGTAATCCTTATACAGTTCACCCAGGTCGATCAGCGCCGGACCACGATTCTTGTCGTTATCGTCACCGAACAAATGGTGAGTCAAGTGCAAGCTGTGCTCTGGCGTCAGATCGAAAGTCTTCACGTATGCGGCTTGCAGCTCGGTCAGCGGCGTATTTGCCAGGTGATCGAGCAACGCCAGCAATGCTTCATTTTCCGCTACATCGACATCCAGGCTGTTTCCGATTGCAACGCGGATTTCCGGCAGATGATCAATCAGCTCCTGGTCCGGATACTCCAGCAGTGCCGACAGTATTTTGTAGATTTGCATGATTTTTCCTTTTAGCGTTTGTCTGCTGACGGAGCCAGTTCGGCGGGTTCCATCGATTCCTTGCGCCGCCTTGGGAACAGGGTGATCTTGCTGATTCCTGCCGAAGAATCGTTGCCGAAGGTGAAGCCGTTCTGTCCCTGGAAGCCGTGCGCGTCATCCAGGCGTTCTTCCTCATGACCGGTGGGGATCACAAAGCGGTCTTCGTAGTTGGCGATGGCCAGGTAACGGTACATTTCCTTGGCTTGATCTTCCGTGATGCCGGCGGCCTCCAAAGGCTTGAGATCAGGCACGCCTTCAACGTGTACCGAGCGCTGGTAGCTGCGCATGGCGATGAGGCGGTTCAGCGCGCTGACGATGGGTTCTTCCTTGCCTGCGGTGAGCAGGTTGGCAAGGTACTTGACCGGCAGGCGCATCGTGCCAGCCAGCGGAATCGCACCGTCCGGACCGACAGGCAGGTTGCCCTGATCGAGCTGGGATTGCACCGGAGAGAGTGGCGGCACGTACCAGACCATCGGCAGAGTGCGGAACTCGGGGTGCATCGGGAAGGCGATCTTCCACTCGATCGCCATTTTGTAGATCGGCGATTTCTGAGCCGCGATGATCCAGTCGTCGTTGATCCCCTCGGCGCGGGCGGCGGCGATGACTTTCGGATCATTGGGGTCAAGGAAAATCTTGCACTGCGCTTCGTACAGATCTTGTTCGTTGCTGACGCTAGCGAGTTCTTCGATGCGGTCAGCGTCATACAGAATGATGCCGTTGTAGCGGATACGACCTACGCAGGATTCCGAGCAGATCGTCGGCATACCGGATTCGACGCGTGGGTAGCAGCCGATACACTTCTCGGCCTTGCCGGATTCCCAGTTGTAGAACACCTTTTTGTAGGGGCAAGCGCTCATGCAGAAACGCCAGCCACGGCACTTGTCCTGATCGACCAGCACGATACCATCTTCTTCGCGCTTGTAGATCGAGCCGGAGGGGCAGGCAGCCGCACAGGCCGGGTTCAGACAGTGGTTACAAATACGCGGCAAATACAGATTGAAGGTGTTCTCGAACTGGCCGTACATCGCCTTCTGGATGTTATCCATGTTCTTGTCTTCGCTGCGCTTTGAATATTCGCCAGCCAGGTCATCTTCCCAATTCGGGCCCCAGGTGATCTTTTCCATGGGGTCGCCGGTGATCATGGACAGCGGCCGTGCGGTGGGCGCGGCCTCGGACAACGGCGCGTTTTGCAAACGTGCGTAATTGTAGGTAAACGGCTCATAGTAATCGTCAATCTGCGGCAGATCGGGATTGGCGAAAATGTTCAGCAGCTTGGATGCGCGCCCGCCGGATTTCAGTTCCAGTTTGCCGTTGTCCAGCGTCCAGCCGCCTTTCCATTTTTCCTGGTTTTCCCACTGCTTGGGATAGCCGATACCGGGCTTGGATTCGACGTTATTAAACCAGACGTATTCCACGCCCTTGCGGTTGGTCCAAGTGTTTTTGCATGTCACCGAGCAGGTGTGGCAACCGATACATTTATCCAGGTTGAAGACAAATGCGAATTGTGCACGTACTTTCATGGGTTTCTCCTATTTATCCTGTTCACGTGACGATCAACGCTTGCCGATTCCAGGCGGGTTGAGCTGAGCTTCCCGTTCCGGGGTGAGCGGCCGTTCCAGCCAGTCGATGTCCTTGTCCGCGACTTTACGCATGATCACCTCGGTGTCGCGGTTGCAACCCACCGTGCCGTAATAGTTGAAGCTGTAGGCCAGTTGACCGTATCCACCCACCATGTTGGTCGGCTTGATGACGACGCGCGTTACCGAGTTGAGAATGCCGCCGCGCTTGCCGGTGGCGTTCGATCCCGGCACGTTCACAATCTTCTCCTGGGCGTGGTACATCAGCGCCATGCCGCGCGACACGCGTTGCGAGACAACCGCACGCGCCACAACGGCACCGTTGGAGTTGATCGCTTCCACCCAGTCGTTGTCTTCGATACCGGCCGCCTTGGCATCAATTTCGGAGATCCACACATAGGGTCCGCCACGGAACAACGTCAGCATACGCAGATTGTCCTGATAGCTTGAATGGATACCCCACTTGGAGTGCGGCGTAATCCATTTCAGCTTGACGTGTTTGCCTTCCATGATGCTCGGCGAGAGCTTGCCGAACGACTTCATGTCTTGCGCCGGTTTATGCACGCAGAAGCCTTCGCCGAAGTCCAGCATCCACTCGTGATCCTGATAGAAGTGAGCACGACCGGTCAGGGTACGGAACGGGATGTGCTCGTGGATATTGGTGTAGCACGAGGTGTAGGAGACCGTTTCGGACTCAATCCCCGACCAGGTTGGCGCGGTGATGATCTTGCGCGGTTGTACCTGGATATCGCGGAAAGTGATCTTGTCCTCGTGACGGGCAGCGTACAGGTGATGATGGTCGATGCCGGTTTTCTTGGACAAGGCACTCCAGGATTTGTGCGCCACTTCGCCGCAGGTTTCCGGTGCCATGCGCATGATCGAATCGCAAACGAAGATATCTTCCTCGAGAGACGGCATGCCAAAAGAAACGCCCGGTACTTTTACCGTGCCGTTCATCTCCTTGAGCTGGTCGTACTCCATCTCGGTATTCCAATCGATACCCTTGACGTTGTTGCCCAGCTTGACCATCAATGGGCCGATGGCGATGTACTTCCTGTAGGTGTCGGCAAAGTTGCGTTCGACTACCTTGAGAAGCGGCATGGTCTTACCGGGAATCGGGTCGCATTCGCCCTTGTTCCAATCCTTGACTTCACCGAATGGCTGAGCCAATTCAAACGGCGAATCATGCTGCATCGGCAGAGCGACGAGATCCTTGCGTGTGCCAAGATGCTTTTCGGCCAGCGTCGAGAAGGTCTGAGCGATATTCTTGAATATCTGCCAGTCGGACTTGGATTGCCAGCCCGGCGAGACCGCTTCCGACAAGGGGTGAATGAAAGGATGCATGTCGGTGGTGTTGAGGTCGTTCTTCTCATACCAGGTTGCAGTCGGCAGAACGATATCGGAGTAGGCGCCGGTGGAATTCAGGCGGAAATTGATGTCGACCATCAGGTCCAGCTTGCCGATAGGCGCTTCTTCGTGCCATTTGACCAACTTGTTGTCGCGGCCATCGCCGGACTCTTTCAACACGCCGTTCTGCGTGCCGAGCAAATGCTTGAGGAAATACTCGTGCCCCTTGCTCGAACTGCCGATCAGGTTGGCACGCCACACGAACAGGTTGCGCGGCCAGTTTTCCGGGGCATCCGGGTCTGCAAAAGCGACATCCAGCGAGCCATCCTTAAGCTTGCCAATCACGTGCTTGGCAATGCCTGCCTCGTCGGTCGCGCCGGCCTTCTCGGCTTCGGCAACCAGGTCCAGCGGGTTGGTGTTCCAATGCGGCGCGGATGGCAGCCAGCCCATGCGAACGGCGGCGACGTTGTAATCAGCCAGCGAGTAGCCCTTGTACTTGCCTTTGCCGGCGGGCGAGGTGAGGTCATCTCCTTTGAGAGTCTCGTAACGCCACTGGTCGGTGTGGAAGTACCAGTAGGAAGTGGAGTTCATGTGGCGAGGCGGACGCTGCCAGTCAAGCGCGAAGGCGATCGGCGCCCAGCCGGCTTGTGGACGGAGTTT
Organism: Sulfuricella sp.; assembly: GCA_019911785.1. Next base: position 5,350 of record JAIOJM010000175.1, read on the forward strand.
TTCCTGGCCTACATAGTGCGCCCAGCCACCACCCGATTTACCCACGCAGCCGCAGATATGCAGCAGGTTCATCACGCCGCGGTATTGCATGTCGTTGTGATACCAGTGGTTGATCGCGGCGCCCATGATCACCATGGATTTGCCCAGTGTTTTGGAAGCATTGTAGGCAAATTCGCGGCCGGTACGTTCCAGGTCGGCAGCCTTCACGCCGGTGACTTTTTCAGCCCAGGCAGGGGTGTATGCCACGCTGGCATCGTTGTAGTCCTTGGTGACATTTTCGCCGCCCAAGCCGCGGTCAATACCGTACTGGGCAACCTGCATGTCGAACACGGAGGTGACAAACACTTCTTCGCCACTGGCCAGCTTCAACTTGCGCACCGGCACATTGCGGAACAACAAATCGCCTTCACCCGGTTCGAAGTGCGGGAAGCCGACTGAAGCCAACGCATCCTTGCTGTCGATGCAGCTCAGTTCTGCCAGTATTTCCTGCTGGTTGGCCGCATTTTTCGGCAGCAGATTCCATTTGCCTTCTTCGCCCCAGCGGAAACCGATCGAACCGTTTGGCGCGACGAAGGTTTT
>JAIOJM010000176.1 GCA_019911785.1 Sulfuricella sp.
GTCGAAGCCATGGTGCTGGCGATCGACGCCGAGCGCGAGCGCATCTCCCTGGGTATCAAGCAGATGGAAGGCGATCCGTTCACCAATTACGTTTCCGTTAACGACAAGAACAGCATCGTCAAGGGTATCGTCAAGTCGGCAGATGCCAAGGGTGCCGTCATCACTCTCGACGGCGAAGTGGAAGGCTACCTGCGTGCTTCCGAAGTGTCGCGCGACCGTGTCGAGGACATCCGCACTCACCTGAAGGAAGGCGACGAAGTCGAGGCCAAGATCATCAATATCGATCGCAAGAACCGCAATATCAACCTGTCCATCAAGGCCAAGGATATGGCGGACGAGGCCGAGGTGATGCAGAAGATGGCGGCGAGCGATACCGGTGCAGCCGGCACCACCAGCCTTGGGGCGTTGTTGAAGGCCAAGATGGATACGAAGCAGACTGGCCAATAATAATCCAACCTCGGAAGGTCAAAGCTTATGACAAAATCGGAGCTGATTTCGAAGCTGGCAATGCGTTACCCGCAATTGGTAACCAAGGATGCGGAGCTGGCGGTGAAGACGATCCTCGACGCAATGGGAGAAAGTTTGTCCCAGGGCGAGCGGATCGAGATCCGGGGATTCGGCAGTTTCAGCCTGAATTACCGGCCACCCAGAGTCGGGCGCAATCCCAAAACCGGCGGCAAGGTGAGCGTACCTGAAAAGTACGTACCACACTTCAAGGCCGGCAAGGAATTGCGCGAGCGGGTTGACGCCAATTAAATCGGCCAAGTTGGGTTACTGACTAACCGGAAGGCACGGCGGCATAATCGAAAGATCATGCCGCCTTTTTCTTGTTACTATCAGTCATGTTGAATTTGCGTGATGTAGGAGCGACCTCCTGGTCGCGAACCACTGAATTCGCGACCAGGAGGTCGCTCCTACGCACCGATGTTTCATGTTGACTGTTGACTACCTACTAGGTTTAATGATTGAGGAATAATGCGCTACTTTTCCTGGTTGCTTGGCTTCGTTCTGTTCCTGCTGGCCCTGGGTTTTGCGGTAAAGAACAGTGGCGTCGTCGCGGTCCATTATTATCTGGGGTACCAATGGCAGGCACCGCTGGTTCTGGTGATCCTGGTGTTTTTCTTCGCGGGTGTTGGGGTCGGCGTGGCCGCCAGCCTGCGCTTTATTTTCAGGCAGCGGCGCGAGATTTTTTCCATTAAACGGGAAATGCGGGCCAGGGCACAGGCGGAAAAGAGTAATGCGGAATGAGTGATGCTCCCCCCTTACCGCTTACCCATTACGCATAATCCATAAAGATGGAATTCGAATACTGGTGGCTCCTGACTTTTCCGTTGTTCTTCAGCCTGGGCTGGATGGCGGCGCGGATCGATATCAAGCATGTCATGACCGAGTCGCGTCGGCTGCCCGCCTCCTATTTCCAGGGGCTGAACTTCCTTCTCAACGAGCAGACCGACAAGGCGATCGAGGCTTTCATCGAAATCGCCAAGGCGGATAACGAAACGGTCGAACTGCAATTTGCGCTCGGCAGCCTGTTCCGCCGGCGTGGCGAGGTGGAGCGCGCCATCCGCATGCACCAGAGCCTGCTGGAGCGCACTGATCTGGAAGAGGAAAAGAAACTGACCGCGATGAACGAGCTGGGCCAGGATTATCTGAAGGCGGGCTTGCTGGATCGTGCCGAGCAGGTTTTCAGCGAGTTGCAGCAAACCCGCTACTCCAGCGGGGCGCTGAAATACCTGCTGGAAATCTATGTGCTGGAAAAGGATTGGCTCAAGGCAATCGAAGCGGCGCGCCGGTTGGGCGAGATTTCCAGCCGCTCCTACCAGGTCGAGATCGCCCATTTTTATTGCGAGCTGGCGGCCAGCGAGATTGCCCACTCCGACCATGCCGCGGCACGCGAGCATCTGGATGAAGCGCTGCGGGTGAACCGCGACAGCGTGCGCGCCAACATCCTGCACGGCGACATTGAAATCGCCGAAGGACGGCACGAGGCCGCGATCCAGTGCTGGAAGCGGGTTGAAACGCAAAACCCGGCGCATCTCGCGCTGGTGGCGGAGCGCTTGCTGGCGAGCCATCGCGCGCTCGACCGATTTACCGAAGGCATGGATCTGCTGCGCGGCTACCTGGCGCGCTACGGCTCGCTCGACATGCTGAATGTGATCTTCCAGGCAGTGCTGGAAACCGAGGGACCGCAGGTCGCCTACCAGCTGGCGCGTGACGAGTTGCGGCGCAACCCCAGCATGCGCGGCCTCGACCGGCTGCTGGAGGCGCAGCTGATGGAAGCCCCCGCCGAGCGCAGGCAGGATTTGCAGCTGGTGCACAATCTGATTCATCAGCACTCCGCCGGACTGGCGCTGTATCGCTGCGAGAACTGCGGATTCAGGGCGCGCCAGTATTTCTGGCATTGCCCCGCCTGCGGCAAGTGGGAAACCTACCCGCCGCGCCGCAGCGAGGAAACCGAAGTGCTGGTCAAGGCCAGCATGCAGGACTTGATGTGATTGAAAAACAGTTCAACCACGAATTCCAAAAGTAGGCGCCTCTAGGCGACACGAATGTTCACGAATAAAAACAAGATGATTGGCGCTATGCTTCGACAAGCTGGAAAGTTCTTTGTTGTCCATTCGTGTAAATTCGTGTCCATTCGTGCCATTCGTGGTTGCCGTCTTTAAGAAATTATGAGCATGACCGACCCAAAAATTATCGTCGCTCTCGATTTTTCTGTGCAGAAGGACGCACTGGCGCTGGTGGACAGGCTCGACCCCAGGCTGTGCCGGCTCAAGGTGGGCAAGGAAATGTTCACCGCCTGCGGCCCGGCGCTGGTGGAAACGCTCATGCAGCGCGGATTCGAGGTTTTCCTCGACCTGAAATTCCACGACATTCCCAACACCGTGGCCAGCGCCTGCAAGGCAGCCGCCCGGTTTGGCGTGTGGATGGTCAATGTCCATGCGCTGGGCGGACGATGCATGATGGAAGCGGCGCGTGTAGCCCTGGAAGGCGCGCCCTCGCGGCCCAAGCTGATCGCGGTGACGGTGCTGACAAGCATGGGGCAGGCGGATTTGAATGAATTGGGCATACCCGGCGAGCCGCGCGAAACGGTGCTGCGCCTGGCGAAGCTGGCGCAGGCCAGCGGCCTGGATGGGGTAGTGTGCTCCGCGCAGGAAGCACAGTTGTTGCGGCAGGAGCTGGGGACGGATTTCTGCCTGGTGACGCCCGGAATCCGTCCGGCGAACGCCGCGCAGGACGACCAGGTGCGCATCGTCACGCCTGCCGAGGCGATCCGCCTCGGCTCGGATTATCTGGTGATCGGCCGGCCCATTACCAAGGCGGCCGATCCCCTGCAGGTTCTACAGCAAATCAATCTTGAACTTAGTGGAGTGAAGCAATGAAAGTTAGCGTGATCGGCACCGGCTATGTCGGCCTGGTGACAGGAACCTGCCTGGCCGAAGTGGGCAACGACGTATTGTGCCTGGACGTGGATGTGAACAAGATCAACATCCTCAAGCAGGGCGGCATCCCGATTTACGAGCCGGGACTGGAAGACATGGTGAGGCGCAACGTGGCGGCAGGCCGGCTGCGCTTCACCACCGACGTGGCCGAGAGCGCGAAGCACGGTGCGATCCAGTTCATCGCCGTGGGCACCCCGCCGGACGAGGACGGCTCCGCCGACCTGCAGTACGTGGTGGCTGCGGCGCGCGCCATCGGCCAGAACATGCAGGAATACAAGGTGATCGTGGACAAGTCCACGGTGCCGGTGGGAACCGCCGACAAAGTCCGTGCCGCAGTCCAGGAAGAACTGGGCAAGCGCGGCGCCCAGTTCGAATTCAGCATCGCTTCCAACCCGGAATTCCTCAAGGAAGGCGCGGCGGTGGAGGACTTCATGCGTCCCGACCGCATCGTGCTCGGCGCCGATGATCCCCGCGCCGTGGAGCTGATGCGCTCGCTGTATGCGCCCTTCAACCGCAACCACGACCGCCTGATCGTGATGGACATCAAGTCCGCCGAACTGACCAAGTATGCCGCCAACGCCATGCTCGCCACCCGCATCTCGTTCATGAACGAGCTGGCCTTGCTGGCCGAGAAAATGGGCGCGGATATCGAGCACGTGCGCCACGGCATCGGCTCAGACCCGCGCATCGGCTACCATTTCCTCTATGCCGGCTGCGGCTATGGCGGTTCCTGCTTCCCCAAGGACGTGCAGGCCATGCAGCGTACCGCCAAGGAGTACGGCAGCGAGCTGCGTATCCTGAATGCGGTGGAAACGGCTAACGAGCGCCAGAAGGAAGTGCTGCTCGACAAGATCACCGCCAGATTCGGCAACGACCTCAGCGGCAGGAACATCGCCCTCTGGGGCCTCGCATTCAAGCCCAACACCGATGATATGCGCGATGCCCCCAGCCGCGTGCTGATCAAGGGGCTGTGGGAACGCGGCGCCAGCGTGACCGCGTACGACCCGGTGGCGATGCACGAGGCCACGCGAATCTTCGGCAACGATCCCCGCCTGAAACTGGTGGATACTCAGATGGAGGCGCTGGAGGGTGCGGATGCCCTGGCCATCGTCACCGAGTGGCAAGTGTTCCGCGCGCCGGATTTCGCCGCGATCAAGGCCAGGCTCAAGAGCCCGGTGATCTTCGACGGCCGCAACCTGTACGAGCCGAAGGATGTGCGCGCCGCTGGAATCGAGTATTACGCGATTGGCCGCTTATAAGAGCGAGTAACCGCAAAGGCGCGAAGGCGCAAAGATAACTTTGGTTTGGCTTCCTTTGCGCCTTCGCGCCTTTGCGGTGGGAAATATAATCAAATGAATTTACCTAACTTCGAAAATGCCCGTGTCCTAGTCGTCGGCGACATCATGCTCGACCGCTACTGGTTCGGCGAGGTGAGCCGGATATCGCCCGAGGCGCCGGTGCCGGTGGTGCATGTCAGTCGCACCGAGGAGCGGCCGGGCGGCGCCGCCAACGTGGCGCGCAACGCTGCCGCGCTGGGGGCCAGGGTTTCCCTGCTGTCGGTGGCGGGCAAGGACGAGGCGGGCGACAGCCTGGCCCGCCTGCTGCACAACGAGAGCGTCAACGTGGTGCTGCACCGCGACGCGGGTCTGGACACCACCATCAAGCTGCGCGTGATCGGGCGGCAGCAGCAGTTGCTGCGCATCGATTTCGAGACCCAGCCGAGCCACGAGGTGCTGCTCAGCAAGCTGGCGGATTTCGAGAAAATGCTGGCCGA